>JAFAMT010000123.1 GCA_019233085.1 Herbaspirillum sp. | reverse complement strand
AATGCCTATGGCTTGTCCATCGGCGATATCAGCACCGCCATCTCGCAGCAGAACGCCCAGATCGCCCCTGGCCGGCTGGGGGATATGCCGGCCCTGCCAGGGCAGCAGATCGCCATGCCGCTGACGGTACAGGGGCAACTGCAGTCGCCCGCGCAGTTCGCCGCCATCGTGCTCAAGGCCAAGCCGGATGGCTCGCGCGTGCTGCTGGGTGACGTCGCCCGGGTGGCGCTGGGCGCGCAATCCTATGCCTTCTCCAATCGCGAGGATGGCAAGCCCGCCGGCGTGGCCGCAGTGCAGCTCTCGCCCGGCGCCAATGCGGTGCGCACGGCCGAGGCCATCCGCGCGCGCATGGAAGAATTGCGCGCCACGCTGCCGGAGGGCATGCGTTACTCGCTGCCCTATAACACCGCGCCCTTCGTCAAGATCTCCATCCAGAAGGTGGTGCAGACCCTGATCGAGGCCATGGTGCTGGTGTTCCTGGTGATGTACCTGTTCCTGCAGAACGTGCGCTATACGGTCATTCCGGCCATCGTCGCGCCCATCGCGCTGCTGGGAACGCTGGCGGTGATGCTGGTGGCGGGATATTCGGTGAACGTGCTGACCATGTTCGGCATGGTGCTGGCCATCGGCATCATCGTCGACGATGCCATCGTGGTGGTGGAGAACGTCGAGCGCATCATGGCGCATGAGGGGCTGGGGCCGCGCGAGGCCACCATCAAGGCCATGCGGGAGATCACCGGGGCCATCGTCGGCATCACGCTGGTACTCACCGCAGTGTTCATCCCGATGGCACTGGCCAGTGGCTCGGTGGGCGTGATCTACCGGCAGTTTGCGCTGGCCATGGCAGTGTCCATCCTGTTCTCGGCCTTCCTGGCCTTGAGCCTCACGCCCGCTTTGTGCGCCACCCTGCTCAAGCCGGTGGCGCCGGGCCATCACGACAGGCGCGGATTCTTCGGCGCCTTCAACCGCGCCTTTGCGCGCATGACGGCGCGCTACGAATCGGCCCTGGGCCGGCTCATCGCCCGCAGCGCACGCATGATGCTGGTCTTCGCCGCACTCTCGGTGATGCTGGTGCTGGCCCTGCGCGCCTTGCCCTCGGCTTTCCTGCCGGAAGAAGACCAGGGCTACTTCATGACCTCCTTCCAGTTACCCGCCGACGCTACCACCGAGCGCACCGCGCGGGCGGTCAGGCAGTTCGAGCACTACCTGCAGAGCCGTGAGGATGTCGGCGCCAACCTCTCGGTGCTGGGCTATGGATTTTCCGGTTCGGGGCCGAATGCGGCCATGGCCTTCACCGAGCTGAAGGACTGGAAGCAGCGCCACGGCTCCACTGTCGCGCAAGAGGCGATGCTGGCGCAGGCGGCCATGGAGAAGGGGGCCGATGGCGTGGTCATGAGCCTCTTGCCGCCGGCCATCGAGGAACTGGGCAATTCGTCCGGGTTTGCGATGCGCCTGCAGGACCGTGCCAACCAGGGCTATGCCGCGCTCAGGCAAGCCGAGACCAGCCTGCTGGCGTTGGCCGCGCAGAGCAGCAAGCTCAGTGGCGTCTATTCCGACGGCTTGCCCCCGGGCGCCAGCATCGCACTGGACGTGGACCGGCAGAAGGCCGCCGCATTGGGGGTGCCCTTTGCCAGCATCAACGAGACCCTGTCGGCGGCGCTCGGCTCGGCCTATATCAATGACTTTCCCAATTCCGGCCGCATGCAGCAGGTCATCGTGCAGGCCGAGGCGGGCGCGCGCATGCAGATCGAGGACATCATGAAACTCTACGTGCGCAACCAGAGCGGCGGCATGGTGCCGTTGCGCGAGCTGGTACGCGCCTCTTGGCACATGGCGCCCACGCAGATGCAGCGCTACCAGGGCTTGCCGGCGGTGCGTATTGCCGGCAGCGCCGCGCCGGGTGTCTCCAGCGGTGCCGCCATGGATGAGATGGAAAGACTGGCGCAGCAACTGCCGCCGGGGTTCTCGGTGGCCTGGACCGGGCAGTCGCTGCAGGAGCGCCAGTCGGCCGCGCAGGCCCCGATGCTGATGGCCTTGTCGATGCTGGTGGTGTTCCTGGTGCTGGCGGCGCTCTACGAGAGCTGGAGCATTCCGCTGTCGGTGATGCTGGTGGTGCCGCTGGGATTGATCGGCGCGGTCGCGGCCGTGATCCTGAGGGAGATGCCTAACGACGTCTTCTTCAAGGTGGGCATGATCACCGTCATCGGCCTGTCGGCCAAGAACGCCATCCTCATCGTCGAGTTCGCCCGGCAGTTGTGCAGCGAGGGCCTGGGCCTGGTGCCGGCTGCGATCAAGGCGGCGGTCTTGCGCCTGCGCCCCATCGTGATGACTTCGCTGGCCTTTGCGCTGGGTGTGCTACCCCTGATGCTGGCCTCGGGCGCCAGCGCCGAGACGCAGCGCGCCATCGGCACTGGCGTCTTCGGTGGCATGGTCAGCGCCACCGTGCTGGCGGTGTTGTTCGTGCCGGTGTTCTTTGTGGTGGTGTTGCGCATCGCGGGGCGCTGGCAACGTTATTGATGTGGTGCCTGTGGCTGGCGTCGGCGCAGAGATGCGCCGGCGATGTTCGAGATATTCGAGGTATCCGGGATATTCGAAAGCGCAAAAAGAAAAGGGCCCATCTTGCGATGGACCCTTCTCTCTACTGCATATGGTGCGGCTGGCAGGAATCGAACCCACGACCCCTTGGTTCGTAGCCAAGTACTCTATCCAGCTGAGCTACAGCCGCGAAAGACCAAGATTATAGGGAAGTTTTTTGAAAAGTACAAACATTTTTTGAGGGGATCGGAAAAATAGCGTCAATACACCTCATGCGTGGCCAAGGGATGGTACTGGAACAGCCAGGTTTCGCTCAGTGCCTGGCCCGCATGACGCAGGAACAGGCGCAGCTCGACCGCATCGCTGCCATCCACGGTCAGGTCGAATTGCGCGCGCCAGTGGCCGGGTACGCCGTCCGGCACGGCTTCGGTGAAGACATACGAGAACTGGCCGCGCGAGGCGGTGAGCACGGCCTCGGGCCGGGTACCGAAGGGCAGCGCCTCCAGCGGGGCACCCTGGAACTCCACCATGAACTTGCGCACGTTGGGCGGCCGTGCCTGTCCCGGCTGGCCGCCGCGTCCCAGGCGGGTGGCGACGCAGCGCGCCAGCGGGGAGGGGAAGGGCTCGTCCTGCTGCCAGTAGAGCCGGTAGCGCAGGCGATAGGCGTCGCCGGCACGGGCCGGGGCCTTGGGTACCCACATGGCGACGATGTTGTCGTGGATCTCGTCGTCGGTGCGCAATTCGATCAGCTGTACCTCGCCCGCCCCCCAGTCGCCCAGCGGTTCCACCCACAGGCTGGGGCGGCGCTCGTAATGCACGCCATCGAGGTAGTGGTCGAAGTTGCGGTCGCGCTGCAACAGGCCGTAGCCGTGCGGATGCTGGTCGGCAAAGGCCGAGGACACCGTGCGTGGCGGGTTGTTGAGCGCACGCCAGAGATGCTCGCCCGCGCCATTCCAGATGGCCAAGCCATCGGAATCATGGACCTCGGGGCGCCAGTCCACGCCCGTGCCCTTGACCGTTTCCGAATACCAGTACATGGAGGTCGCCGGCGCCAGTCCCAGGCGCGCCACGTCGCGCCTCAGGAACAGGGCCTTGTCGATCTCCATGTCCACGCCCTGGCCGCGCCGCATGCTGAAGCGATAGGCACCGGCGACGCTGGGGCCGTCCAGCAGGGCATAGACCACCACGGTATCGCTGCCGGGAGCGGCGGGCTCGAAGAAGAACTGCGTGAAATCGGGGAATTCCTCCGGCCGCACCGGATCGGCCACGTCGATGACGATGCCGCGCGCCGACAGGCCGTACTGGTAGAGATCGCCGATGGCACGGAAATAGGAGGCCCCGAGGAAGGCCACCCAGTCATTCTTGCGCCAGTCCCGGGTCTTCTGGTCGGCCAGGCGGCTTTCCTGGAAGCGGAAACCGGCAAATCCGCTGCCAGCCGGCAGGCGGTGCGCCGGGCTGTCGGCCGGCATGTCGAAGTAGCGGTCGCTGTAGAGGACTTCGCGGGACCGGGTGGACGGATTGCCATCGCCCGGGCCATCCAGGATGAACATGCGTACCGGCACCCGGAAATACTTGCCCAGGTGGAAGAAGGTCAGCGGGAAGGGGCCGGGGCCATCGGCAAAGGCGGCATCCTCGGGCCGGAAGCGGATCTTGCCATGGGCCTCGTAGTCGATCTGGTCCAGGATGTCTGCCGGGATCGCCGGCGGCGGCTGGTAGGGCGCCTTGGCCATGTCGCGGGCGCGCGCCACCAGTGCCTCGAAGGAGAAGCGCTGTGCCCTGCCCATCTTCAGGCCTTGTGCGGCCAGGGCCGTAGGTGACAGGCCCAGCGCAGCCAATGCCGCGCCGGCACCGGTGGCAGTGAGGAAACGACGACGGCTGGGCATGGGGTCTCCTGTTCTTGTCTTCGTGCGGAACTCTACAGAGTTCGCGGCGGCGCCGATGGTTCCGCCAAAGAAAAAGCCCGCTGCACAGGCAGCGGGCTTGACTCCGGGCAAACGGAAAGATCGTGGGCAGCGGCGCCGCGAGGGACGCCGCTACACCGGATCAATATTCCCAGAAGATCTTCTGGATTTCCTTGGTGTCGGTGGTCTTGGTGAGGGCCAGCATCAGCAGGATACGAGCCTTCTGGGCGTTCAGGGTATCGGCGACGACGAAGTCCAGCTTGTCGTCATCGGCTTCGCCGTTACGCGCCACGATGCCTTGGCCAACGCGGCTGGCGCGCACGATCACGACGCCCTTCTTGCGGGCTTCGGTCAGCGAGGGGACCACGGTGTTGTTCAGGCTGCCATCACCCACGCCAGCGTGGATGATGCCTTGCGCACCGGCGGCCACGAAGGCGTTCAGGGCGATCGGGTTCATGTTGGCATAGCCGTAGACGATGTCCACTTGCGGCAGCTTGTCCAGGTTCATGATGTCGAACGGGGTGTCAGCAGTGTTCTTGCGGGTCGACTGGCGATAGAAGAACGGCTTGCTGCCCTGGATGTAGCCCAGGAAGCCCAGTTCAGGCGTCTTGAAGGTGTCCAGCGTGGAGGTGTTGGTCTTGGTGACTTCGCGACCGGCGTTGATCTGGTCGTTCAGGGTCACCAGCACGCCCTTGCCGATGGCTTCCTTGGAGCCGGCCAGCAGGACCGCGTTGTACAGGTTGATCGGGCCGTCGGCGCTGATGGCGGTGGACGGACGCATCGCGCCCACGATCACCACCGGCTTCTTGCTCTTGACCACCAGGTCCAGGAAGTAGGCGGTTTCTTCGATGGTGTCGGTACCGTGGGTGATGACGATGCCGTCGACGTCGCTCTGCGCCAGCAGGGTGTTGACGCGCTTGGCCAGCTTCAGCCAGGCGTCGTTGTTCATGTTCTCGCTGGCGATCTGCATGACCTGTTCGCCACGGACGTTGGCGACCTTCTTCAGTTCAGGCACGGCGGCGATCAGCGCATCCACGCCAACCTTGGCTGCGGTGTAGCCGACGGTGGTGGTGCTGGTGGCGCCGGTACCGGCGATGGTGCCGCCGGTGGCCAGGATTACCACATTGGGCAGGGTTTGCGCTTGCGCGGCAGCGGCGGCCGCCAGGCAGAGCAGGACCAGGAATTGCTGGAAGAATTTTCTGATGAGCATGTGTGCCTCGTACGTGTGGACGTGTGATTAGATATTGTTATGTGTGTACAGCTGTCAGGGCACCGTGACAGGTGTCATCGACAATTGCACAGCGCCGACAAGATAGCACTGGCTCGCGTGCCGATCAAAGGTTTTTTTAAGGCATGAGAAAGCTGCACCAGTAGCGGGATTGCATGCACCTAGATGAGTACCAAAAGCCGCATTGCGGTGCATCAAGCGGGGGATTGGCTCGCAACTGACAGGGCGCTGACAGGCGCGTGGCGAGGGGGGCGAAACAAAGCCGGAAGGAACTCGTACGATAGCATCGAATCGGAGCAGCGCAAAGCCGGTGAAGCGCGGTCTTGGTCCCCCTGCTTGACCGATCATGCCGTGGTGGCGTCTCAGGTAAGATGACACTGCGCACAAGCATTTTCGATGAATGTCCGGTCGCGCCGTGCCAGCGCATAGGCCTCTGCGGCGCGGCGCGCGGCAATGATGGAGAACCACGATGTTTGCCACAGAAAAATTCACCAATCCCGAAGCCGCGTATGCGCGCGTGCTGGAGATCTACGAGCACAATACCTCCATCCTCCGGGATGCCTTCCGCCAGTTCTCCGGCGGCCAGCCGATGACGCAGCGCGTGCGCGCCTGCTATCCCTTCGTGCGCATCACCACCGAGAAGGCCACCCATGCCGATACCCGCCAGTCCTTCGGCTTCGTGGCCGGTCCCGGTTGCTACCAGACCACGCTCACACGGCCCAGGCTGTTCCACCAGTACCTGCTGAGCCAGTTCCGCCTGGTGCTGCAGAACCACCAGGTGCCGCTGGAGATCGGCGTGAGCGACCTGCCCATTCCGGTCCACTTCGCCTTCCCCGAAGGCATACACGTGGAGGGCAGCCTGGATCCCGAACACCTGCGTTCGCTGCCCGACTACTTCGACCTGCCCGACCTGGCGACCATGGATGACCGCATCGCCAACGGCAGCTACGAAGTCGACAATGGCGCTTGGCGCGAGGGCGTGCATCCGCTGGCGCTGTTCACGGGGCCGCGCATCGATTATTCGCTGCACCGGCTGCGCCACTACACGGCGACCTCGCCCGACCAGTTCCAGCGCTATGTGCTGTTCACCAACTACGCTTTCTATGTCGACGAGTTCGTGCGCCTGGGGCGCCGTCTCATGGAGCCGACCGACGATCCCGACGAACTGGCCTATCGGCGCCAGTACACCGCCTTCGTCGAACCGGGCAATGTCACCACCTGGAGCGCCAACCAGGAGGGTGGCAGCGCGCCAGCCCCCTCGGGCGTGGTGCCGGCACGCCAGCCGCAGATGCCGGCCTACCACTTGCAGCGCGCCGATGGCAGCGGCATCACCCTGGTCAACATCGGCGTAGGGCCTTCCAATGCCAAGACCGTTACCGACCACGTTGCGGTATTGCGTCCGCATGGCTGGCTGATGCTGGGCCATTGCGCCGGACTGTCGGCCTCGCAGCGCATGGGTGACTATGTGCTGGCGCATGCCTATGTGCGTGACGACCACGTGCTGGACGACGATCTGCCGCTGTGGGTGCCGATCCCGGCCCTGGCTGAAGTGCAGCTGGCGCTGCAGGACGCGGTGGCCAGCATCACCCAGCTCGAAGGCTATGAACTGAAACGCATCATGCGTACCGGTACCGTGGCCTCGGTCGATGACCGTAACTGGGAGTTACGTGACCATCGAACTCCGCTGTTACGCTTCTCGCAAAGCCGCGCCATCGCACTGGACATGGAGAGTGCCACCGTGGCCGCCAACGGTTTCCGCTTCCGGGTGCCTTACGGGACGCTGCTGTGCGTTTCCGACAAGCCCTTGCACGGTGAGATCAAGCTGCCCGGCATGGCCAATACCTTCTATGAGCAGCGCGTGGCGCAGCATCTGCAGATCGGTATCCGTGCGCTGGAACTGTTGCGCAACAATGGCATCGAGCAGGTCCACAGCCGCAAGCTGCGCAGTTTCGCGGAGCCGGCATTCCGCTGATCCCGCGTTCCTGCTCCGGTACAGGTAGTACAAGAAGAAACGCCCGCGACATCGATGTCGCGGGCGTTTTACTATGTGGGCCGGATTGCCGCTTCAGGCCTGGCGCGGATGCAGCCTGTGCGTGAGCGTGAGCCGGTAATAGAGGGCGGCGCCCACCAGCAGTGTCACCGCAGCCACGCACAGCGAAGGCGTGAAGGAGCCGCTGGCATGCACCAGTGCCGTGGCCAGCGGCGGACCGGCAATCTGGCCGATGCCATAGGCCGCCGTCATCAGGGCCATCAGGCTGCTGGCGTGTTCCTTGCGCAGGCGGCGCGCCTCACGCATGCCGAACAGCGTGATGGCAGTGAAGGGCAGGCCCAGCAGCAGGCAGCTGAGGGCAAAGCCGACCGCGTTGGGGTAGACGATCGACAGGGCCACGCCGGCCGCCTGCATCAGGTAGGCGCCGGTCAGCAGCAGGCGCTGGTCGGCCTGCACCGACAGGCGGGTGGCGCCAAAGGCACCCAGCGCCACCGAGAAGCCGAAGATGGGCCAGAAGAAATCGGGCCAGGCCGATCCTGGCAGGGCCTGGCGTGCAATCACCGGTAGGAAGGTGGCGGTGATGATGTAGCCGAAACCGGCGATGCCATAGGCAACCACCTGCACCAGTACCTCGCGCCGCTGTTGCGGTGTCTCGGCCTGCTGGGTGTCGCTTGTACTGGTACTGGCCTGTGCTGCGCCGTGCCCGGCGTCGAAGCTGAAGGTCTTCCATACCAGCGCCGTGAGCGCCAGCGAGATCACGCCGAAGGCGATCCAGCCCCCGGCGGCCAGCCATCCGGCCGAGATCATGGGGCCGGTCAACAGGCCCGTGAGGGCGATGCCCAGGCCAGGGCCACAGAAGATCACACCACCCAGCTCGGGGCGATGCAGCTGCGTCAGCTGCTGCAGGCACCAGCCGGCGGTGTAGACGAACACATAGGCGCTGGCGGCCCCGGAGAGAAAACGCATCAGCAGCCAGGCCAGCTCCTGGTGCAGCACGCCCATGCCGAGTGTGAGCAGGATGGTCGCCACCAGGCCGATACGCAACAGTGGCACGCCGCGCTTGCTGCGATGCAAGGCACACAGCATGGCGCCGACGAAATAGCCCAGGTAGTTGGCCGTGGCCAGCCAGCCGCCCATCTGCAGGTTCAGGCTGCCTTCGTGCAGCATCATGGGCAGCAGCGGCGTGAAGGCGAAGCGGCCGATGCCCATGGCCACCGACAACGCCACCATGCCGGACAGGCATACCTTCCAGGCCATGCCCTTGTGATGCGAAACATGCGAAACGGCGGCAGCAGATGGCGCGGTGGCGGTGGGTGTCCCCTGCCCCTGGCGAAGTGGCTCGGTCATGGCGAAGAGTCTGGTGAGGTCGATGGAGAGCTATGCTATCGTGTTTCAATCATTCGAAAAAATGAATAATTAGAATGAGTTCATCTTAATTGGAGAACGATATGGAACTGGCCGAACTGGAAATATTTCGCACCGTCGTCGCCGAAGGGGGTGTCACGCGCGCCGCCGAGCGGCTCAACCGGGTCCAGTCCAATGTGACCACGCGCATCAAGCAACTGGAAGAATCGATAGGCGTGCCGCTCTTCGTGCGGGACCGCCGGCGCATGGTGCTCACCTCGGCTGGAGAAGCCTTGCTGGATTATGCCGATCGCATCCTCGACCTGGTGCAGGAGGCGCGCCAGGTGGTCGCGCCGCAAAGCCCGCGCGGGCGGCTGCGTATCGGCTCGATGGAAAGCGCGGCGGCCAGTCGCCTGCCGGCGCCGCTGGCCGAATTCCACCAGCGCTGGCCGGAGGTGCGGCTGGAGCTCTCGACCGCACCCACCGACGTGCTCATCAGCCAGGTGCGGGCCTGCAAGCTCGATGCTGCGCTGGTGGCCGGACCAGTCGATGATCCGGCCTTCGATGCGACGCCCCTGTTCAAGGAAGAATTGTTGCTGGTGACACCACGCAGCCATCGACGCGTGCGCACGGCCGAGGATGTGATGCTGGACACCCTGATTGTCTTCGAGCAAGGCTGCGCCTATCGGCGCCATGCCGAAGCCTGGTTCGCCAGCCACGGCAAAAGCAGGGTGCCGGTACGCACGCTGGAGCTGGCTTCCTACCATGCCATCCTGGCCTGTGTGGCGGCCGGCGCCGGCGTGGCCGTGGTGCCGCGCTCGGTGATCGTCATGCAGATGGAGCCGCATGGTTTCGCGACCCATTCACTGGGCAAGGAGGGCCGCATCACCACCTACCTGCTCAGCCGGCGCGAGCGCCATTCGGCGTCTTTTCTGGCCTTGCGTTCTTTACTTATGGCGAGCGTTTGATATATTTGATTCAGAGGTTTTGCTGCGAAGCCGAAGGATGTTGCAGCTCTTAAAGAGCTGGTAACAATTTGTAAAATGCACTGCGACGCGGCAGCGATTTTTTTATAGTCAAGTTCCCCCTCCATTCTCCCCCCCGAGAATGGGATTTACCCCACGGACAGCAATGGACGTGGGGTTTTTCTTTTGTCCCAACGCCAAACACGTATCCCGCAAAGCCGCTACGGCACTGGCTTTCCGGCCTCCTGTGCAGACTGCGGAGAGTGATGTTGCGATGCACGATCCCGTCACCCGGGAAAGCATTCCCGCTGCGTGAAGGTACTGGTCTGCTGACAGGATCTCTTGCCGCCTGATCATCTGTTGATGCCAGTGATGTGTGACAAGCCACCATGTCATTTCGCATGTGTGCGCGAACTTCCGACCACGAGGTTGCCACGTGCCGCCGACTGGATCGCCAGTACGGCAGGATGGGTCAGGCGTCGCTCCACCGAGATGGCATAGAACTGCTCGCGCACGGCGGAGGTCTTGCCGATTTCCACCAGACCATATTGCTTGCCGATCTGCGCGGCAATGGCGGCGGGTGCGGCGAAGATGCCGGCGCCGGCGTCGCCGAAGGCGAGCAACAGGGCGCCATCGTCGAATTCACCGGTGATGCGGGGGTGGATCTTTTCCTTCTCGAACCAGCGCAGCAGGCGTGGACGTACCGCCGCATCCTCGCCGGGCATGAGGAAGGGCGCGCCCTCCAGGCTCTGCGGGAACTGCTTGCGGTAGCGGCGGGCCAGTTCGGGGGTGGCGAAGAAGCTTGTGTCGCACTCGCCCAGCAGATGGTGATAACCGCGCACTTCGACGCGAGCTGGCATGGGACTGTCGGCGATGATGATGTCCAGCTTGTGGATGGCCAGGTCGGCCAGCAGGGTATCGAGCTTGCCCTCGCGGCAGATGATGCGGATCGGGTCGGGCATGGCCAGCGCGCTTTCCAGCAGCAGGTAGGCAATCGCCTTGGGCACCGCATCGGCCACGCCCACGCGCAACTGCAGCGTGCGGCCACCCGAACGCAGGCGCAAGGCTTCCTCCAGTTCTTCACCGATGCTGAAGATACGTTCGGCATAGTCGAACACCATGCGCCCTTCGTCGTTGAGCTCCAGGCGCCGGCCTACGCGGCGAAACAGCTTGTAGCCCAGGCTTTCCTCGAACAGGCTGATCTGGCCGCTGATGGTCTGTGCTGTCAGGTGCAGGCGTTCGCTGGCGCGCGCCACGCCGCCGGTCTTGGCGACCGTCCAGAAATAGTGCAGGTGCTTGTAGTTGAGGCTGGGCATGATGTTTCCGT
>JAFAMT010000116.1 GCA_019233085.1 Herbaspirillum sp. | reverse complement strand
CAAGCAAACCGTCAGCGCTACTGCTGCCCCAACTCCCGATACAGCTTATTGGCGCGCATGAGGTGCACGCGCATGGCCTCGGCGGCTGCATCGCCGTCATGCGCGGCGATGGCGTCGACGATGCGCTGGTGCTCGGCCAGGGTCAGTTCTTCCGCTCCTGGGGCGCGCACCAGCGTGGTGTAGAACTCACTGGCCCAGCGGAACATCGATTCGACGATCGAAGGGAAGATGGGATTGCCGCTGATGTCGGCGATTTCCCGGTGGAAAGCCATGTCGCGCTCGATGAAATCGTCAAGGTTGACCATCGAGGCGCGATGCTCGGCGATAGTCTGGCGCAGGCGCTGCACCTGCGCCTCGGTGGCGCGTTCGGCGGCCATGCGGGCAGTGCTGGTTTCGAGGAAGACGCGGGCTTCCTTCATGTGCTTCAACATGTCCGGCTTGGTACGCAAGAGATGTTGCGCCCCGGCGGCGATCTGGGCGATCAGGCGGTCGGCGGTGGGGTCGACCACGCGTGCGCGCTCGCCATGGGCAATCTCCACAAAGCCGGAGCGTTCCATCGCCTGCAGCGCTTCGCGCACGGCCGGGCGGCCCACGCCGTACTGCTCCATCAGGTCGCGCTCGGAGGGCAACTGCGAGCCCGGCGGAAACTCCCCTTGATGGATGCGATCCATGAGGCGTTCCAGCACTTGCTGGTATAACTTGCGTCGCTGTATCGGTTCCGACATGGGAGGCTTGTCTCAAATAATAGGTTTCGTTGGACGCGCACTCTACCACAATCCCAGGCCCGGCCTGAGATTGCGGCGATCTCCCGGGCTCGGTTGGGGGTCGGTTGGGGCTCGATTGGAGCTTAGCCGGGACGTCCCTCCAGCACCTTCCCCAAGAAACCGGGTGTCCCGATCTGGCCGCCCGTGAGCACCAGCTCAGTCCATCGCGCCCGGGGGGAATGAAGTCAGTCAAGATGATCAAAGTAGCCAAAATGGCCAAAATGACCAAACGGGTTGCCCGGTGGAAGAAAGCGCGAGCGACGCATCGACGTGTCAGAATACCGGGTCATCTACGCCACGCAGATCGACGTGGTTAAAATCATTCTTATCGGCAAACGTAACGGGGACGAGATCTTTAAGCTCTGGGAACGTCTGCGCAAATAGATCGGAAGCGACACGGTTCATGAGCACCCCCTACGCCCCTCCCCATCCCGGCACTGCCGACACCCCCCCGGACACCGCCCCTCGCCGCAGCCTCATCGCCGCCTGCACCGCCCACGCCGTCCACGATGGCCTCACCGATGTGATCTATGTGCTGTTGCCGTTGTGGCAGTCGCAGTTCGCGCTCAGCTACGCCATGGTGGGCCTGTTGCGCGGCGCTTATTCAGGGGTGATGGCCAGCATGCAATTGCTGGCCAGCCGCTTCGCCCGGCGCTGGGGCCGCAAGCGGCTGCTGGTAGGGGGCACCGCCCTGGTCGGCCTGGCCTATCTGGTGGCCAGCCAGGCCAGCGGCATGACCTGGCTGCTGGTGGCGCTGGTGCTGGGCGGACTGGGCGCGAGTACCCAGCATCCGCTGGCCTCTTCGCTGGTGGCCGACAGCCACGAGGGCAGCGGCAAGGTCAAGCAAGCGCTGTCGCACTACAACTTCGCCGGTGATATCGGCAAGACCCTCATCCCCGGCCTGATCGGCCTGCTGCTGGCCATCGCCAGCTGGCAGACCGGCGCGCTGATGATCGGCACGCTGGGCGTGACTGCGGCCCTGCTGCTGTGGTGGCTGATCCCGCGTGACAGCCAGTTCGCCGCCGCGCGCAAGAACAAGGGCAGCAGCGTCGACGGCGCCGCACGCGGCGGCATGTGGCCGCTGCTGGCCACCGGTACCATCGATAGCGCGGTTCGCATGGGTTTTCTGACCTTCCTGCCCTTCCTGCTCAACAGCAAGGGCGCCGGCAGTGCCGGCATCGGCATGGCATTGTCGCTGCTGTTCGTCGGGGGTGCCTTCGGCAAGCTGCTGTGCGGCTACCTGGGCGCGCGCATCGGCATGATGAAGACCGTCTGGCTGACCGAGGCCACGACCTCGCTATGCATCCTGCTGGCGGTGTGGCTGCCGCTGTCCTGGCTGATGGCCATGCTGCCGCTGCTGGGCCTGGCCCTCAACGGCACCTCCTCGGTGCTCTACGGCGCGGTACCGGAAGTGGCCGGCGCGGCCCGGCGCGACCACGCCTTCGCCCTGTTCTATACCGGCACCATCGGCGCAGGCGCCCTCTCACCGGTGCTCTTCGGCCGCCTGGGCGACCTCTCCGGCATCCCGATGGCGCTGGAGATACTGGCGGCGTTCCTGCTGCTGACGCTGCCGCTGTCCTGGCGGGTGCAGCGCCAGCTCGACGGGCGCTGAATCCCTACGCCACCGGTTGGCGCAGCAGTCGCACGAAGGCTTCGCCGGCCGGTGACAACTGCCCGCCCTTGCGCGTGACGATGCCGATGGTCTGCGACATCGAGCGCAGCGTCACCGGCAGGATGCGCAACATCCCGCGCCGCACGAACATCTCCGCCACCGCCGTGGGCAGGATGGACACCATGTCGGCCCCCTGCTGCAACAGTGCCACGGTCACGAAGGTGGACGCGGTCGAAATCGTATTGCCCGGCATGGACAAGCCGGCCAGGTCCATCTCGCGCTCCAGCACCGCATGCAGGGGCATGTGGCTGGGATAGGTGATCCAGCGATACCCGGCCAGCGCCGCCAGGCTCATGGACTTGCCCCGCACGCGCGGATGCTCGGCCGAGACCACCACCGACAAGGGCTCTTCCGACAGGGGCTGGTAGTGGTACTTGCCGGGATTGTCCGAGACGCTGGCACGCGCCACCAGCAGATCCAGGTGGCCCTCATCCAGCAAGGCCAGCATGTGCACGCTGGTGTCTTCGACGATGTCGATGCTCAGCTCAGGATGGCGACGCTGCAAGGCATCCACCGCCGGCACGATGATCTGCGGCACCGCGCCCATCACCGCCCCCACCGCCAGCCGGCCACCCCGGCCCGAGCGGATCTGCGCCATCTCCTCGCACAGGGACCCCAGGTCGGTGGCCATGAGGCGCGCATAGCGGATCACGCAATGACCAAACTGGTTGGGCACCAGGCCGGCCTTGGTGCGCTCGAACAATTGCGCATCCAGCACGGCCTCCAGCTCGGCCAGCGATTTGCTGGCCGCCGATTGCGTCATGGCCAGGGCGCTGGAGGCCTTGTGCAGCGACTTGTGGTCGTCCAGGGCGATGAGCAGTTGCAACTGCTTCATGCGCAGGCGGGACAAGAGACTATTGAGACTTTGCAGGCTGGTGGCGGGTTGCATTGGTGATTCCAAAAAGAGATCACATGATGGAAAGTCTTCACTATACAGTCCATCGGTGCGGACGTATATTGGTCGCCATTACAACGCCTCACCCCACATCCATTACGGAGACTCCATGAGCACCCCCATCTACCGCGGCGTATTCCCGGTCGCCCCGACCATCTTCGACGAGCACGGCAACCTCGACCTGGAAGGCCAGAAGCGCGCCATCGACTTCATGATCGATGCCGGCTCCAACGGCCTGTGCATCCTGGCCAACTTCTCCGAGCAGTTCGTGCTCTCCGACGCCGAGCGCGTGCTGGTACAGGACACCGTGCTG
>JAFAMT010000397.1 GCA_019233085.1 Herbaspirillum sp. | reverse complement strand
TTCTACCACTCGATGGTCACGGTGCCGACGGACATGCAGGAGGCAGCCTCCACCTACGGGCTCAGCCGCTGGCAGCGCTTTCGCACGGTCGAGCTGCCGGCCTCGGCGCACAGCCTGATCTGGAATTCGATGATGTCCTTCGGCGGCGGCTGGTTCTTCGTCGCGCAGAGCGAGGCCATCACCGTGATGAACCGCGACATCAAGCTGCCGGGCCTGGGCTCCTACATGGCGCAGGCCATCACCGAAGGCAACGGGCACGCGGCGGCCTGGGCCGTGGTGGCGATGATCGCGCTCATCATGCTCAGCGACCAGTTCGTCTGGCGCCCGCTGCTGGCCTGGGCCGACAAGTTCAAGATCGAACTGACCGAGTCGACCACGCCGCCGACATCCTGGGTCTACGACCTGCTCAAGGGTTCCTACGTCTTCACCTGGCTGCAGGAAAAGCTCTGGGACCCGCTGGGCGAGTGGCTGGCGCGCCGGCGCCCGCGCAGCAGCAGCGCGCCGACGCCGGCCCGTATCGCCCGCCAGCGCTGGACCCACCGCATCCTCACCGGCCTGATCTGCGCCCTGCTGGCCTTCGAAGCCCTGCGCGGACTGGTGGCGGCCATCGACGCCCTGCACGGCGCCATGAGCTGGAGCCTGTTCGGCCATATCGTCTGGCTGGGCTTCCTGACCATGCTGCGGGTGCTGGCCATGACCGTCATCGCCACCCTGATCTGGACGCCGGTGGGCGTGTGGATCGGCTCCAAGCCCGAGATCGCCCGCTTCGCCCAGCCGTTGGCCCAGATCGGCGCCTCCTTCCCGGTCAACATGACCTTCCCGCTGGTGGTGGGCTGGTTCGTGGCGGCCAACATCGGCATGAACTGGGGCAGCATCTTCCTCATCGCCATGGGCACGCAGTGGTATATCCTCTTCAACGTCATCGCCGGTGCCATGGCCATCCCCAATGACTTGAAGGAAGCCGCTCGCATGTATGGCCTGTCGCGCTGGAACCTGTGGAAGACGCTGATCCTGCCGGCCATCTTCCCGTTCTGGGTGACCGGCGCCTGCACCGCCGCCGGCGGCGCCTGGAACGCCTCCATCGTGGCCGAGCTGGCCACCTGGGGTGATGTCACGCTGCAGGCCGATGGCCTGGGCGCCTATATCTCGGCCGTCACCAAGTCCGGTGACACGCCCCTGATCATCGCCAGCATCGGCGTGATGTCGATGTTTGTGGTACTGATGAACAAATTCGTCTGGCGTCGCCTGTACGCCTTCGCCGAACGCCGCTTCCGCCTCGACTGACCCGCATCGACCGACCCGCATTGACAGACCATGAGCCAATCCATGAGCCATCCGCATCTCCGCCCCGCCGTCGCCGAACTCAACGCCGTCAGCAAATCCTATAACACCGCTGGCGGCCACGAGCTCAAGGTGCTGGACAACATCGACCTGGCCGTCCACGAGGGCGAGCTGCTGGCGCTGCTGGGCCAGTCCGGCTCGGGCAAGTCCACCATCCTGCGCTGCCTGACCGGCCTGGTCGAACCCAGCTCGGGCCGCACCCTGGCCGGCGGCAAGCCGCTGTACGGCGTCAACCGCGATGCCTCGGTGGTGTTCCAGACCTTTGCGCTCTACCCCTGGCTGACGGTGGAACAGAACGTGGCCGTGGGCCTGATGTCGCACAACCCGACCCGCGAAGAACGCGATGCCGCCGTGGACCGCGCCATCGACCTGATCGGCCTGGGCAACTATCACAGCGCCTATCCGCGTGAGCTCTCCGGCGGCATGCGCCAGCGCGTGGGCATCGCACGCGCGCTGGTGTCCAAGCCCAAGCTGCTGTGCCTGGACGAAGCCTTCAGCGCCCTGGACGTGCTCACCGCCGAGAACCTGCGCCAGGAACTGATCAGCCTGTGGCGTGCTCCCGAGAGCGGCCTGACCTCGATCTTCATGGTCACCCACAACATCGAGGAAGCCGTCGAGATGGCTACCCGCATCGTGGTGGTGTTCCCGCGTCCGGGTCGCCTGGGCCTGGTGCTGGACAATCCGCTGCCCTACCCGCGCGACAGCAAGAGCCCGGAATTCCAGCGCCTGGTCAACATCATCCACGACGCCATCACCACCCTTTCGCTGCCCGACCTGCCGCCCGAGGTGCATGTGGCGGGCGAGCCGATCTCGCGCGGCCGCAAGCGCATGGAGTCGATCCCGCTGATCCCGGTGGGCCAGATCCTGGGCCTGATGAGCCTCTTGCACGACGAGCCGGAACTGAACAACATCTACGACATCTCCGACGAGATCGGCAAGGAATTCGGCGAGACCATCGCCACCGTCAAGGCCGCCGAGATCCTGGAGCTGGTCGACACCCCCAAGCAGGATGTCTTCCTAACCGACCTGGGCCGCCGTTTCGTGGCCGCCGACCGCCTGGGCCAGCGCGCCATCTTTGCCGAGCAGGTCTTCAAGCTGCGTATCTTCCACATCATCCTAGCGGTGCTGGGCGAGGCCGAGGAGATCGAGGCCGAGCGCGTCATCCGTGACATCGGCAGCGCCCTGCCCTACGACAATCCCGAAAAGACCTTCGAGACCATGATCGCCTGGGGCCGCTACGCCGGCCTGATGGATTACAACGCCAAGACCGGCATGGTGTTCGTGCCCAAGGACGAGGACGACATCGACAACGCCTGAGACCGGCGCTGCAACGACCAATGACAATGGCCGCCCATGGGCGGCCATTGTCTTATGCCGGCCGCGCGGGCCGCGACACTTATGCCGTCAGGCGGAAGGCGCTGACCAGTTCGTTGAGCTGGCCGGCCTGCTCCTGCAAGGACTTGGCGGCAGCAGCAGCTTGCTCCACCAGCGCTGCATTCTGTTGCGTGACTTCGTCGATATGCGTGATGGCCTGGCCGATCTGGTCGATGCCGGCACTCTGCTCGTGGCTGGCACTGCTGATCTCGCTGACCACGTCGGTGACGCGCCGCACGCTATTGACCACCTCGGCCATGGTGGCACCGGCGCGCTCGACCAGCTGGCTGCCCAGGCCGACCTGGCTCATCGATTCGTCGATGAGGGTCTTGATGTCCTTGGCCGCCGAGGCCGAGCGTTGCGCCAGGGTGCGCACTTCGGAGGCGACCACCGCGAAGCCGCGCCCCTGCTCGCCGGCACGGGCGGCTTCCACCGCCGCGTTCAATGCCAGGATGTTGGTCTGGAAGGCAATGCCGTCGATCAGGCCGATGATCTCGGCCACCTTGCGCGAGGATTGCTCGATGCCGCTCATGGTCTGCACCACCTCGCTGACCACCTGACCGCCATCGGCCGCCACGGTCGCCGCTGTCGAGGCCAGCTGGTTGGCCTGGCGGGCATTGTCGGCGTTCTGCTTGACGGTGGAGGTCAGTTCTTCCATCGAGGAAGCGGTTTCTTCCAGCGAACTGGCTTGCTGCTCGGTGCGGTTGGACAGGTCCAGGTTGCCGGCGGCGATCTCGCCGGAGGCGGTGGAAATGGTCTCGGTGCTGCTGCGGACCTGGCTGACGATGCTATGCAGGTTGCTGTTCATGGTCTTGAGCGAATCCATCAGTTCGCCGGTCTCGTCCCGGCTCTGCACGATGATGGTCGCGGTCAGGTCACCGGCGGCCACCTGGCGGGCCACATTCACGGCCGCCGCCAGCGGACGCGAGACCAGACGCGCTACCCACACTGCCAGCAGCATGGACAGGGCAGCACAGGCCAGCAGCATGGCGCTGATCGAATAGAGCGAAAACTGGTAGGTCCGGGCGGCGGTGGCATGGGAGGTCTCGGAGCCCTTGTTGTTGACGCCGATGAGCACATCGAGTTTCTTCAGCGCATCCAGGTAACTGGTGGAGAACGTCCCCCAGAACAGGGGCATGGCCTCCTCCTTCTTGTTGGCAGCGAACAGCTGTTGCAGCTTCACGTGCTCGGCGGCAATGGTCTCGATATCCTTGGAAATCAGCGGGAAGAACTCCTTCTCTTCCGGCTCGGTGAGCATGGTGGCGTAACTGGCCAGGGCGCGGCGCGTGGCCTCCAGCTGCTCGGCGGCACCCGCTTCGGCGGTCTTGCGGGCGGCATCGTCGGTGGCGATCAGGTACTGCAGGTCGAAGGACCGCATGCGCGCCAGGTGGGTCTCGATGGCACTGGTTTCG
>JAFAMT010000350.1 GCA_019233085.1 Herbaspirillum sp. | reverse complement strand
AAGCCCGGCATGACCAGGATCGACGGCGCTTTCTCGGTGGAGGGCGTGCGCGCGCCGGCCAGGATCACGTGCAGCAGTGCGCTGGGATTGTCGGCATTGACCACCGTGGCACCATCGAGCGCCGGGAAGATGCCCGGTGCGCCACGGCCATTGACGAAGTGGCAGGCCGCGCAGTTGTCCAGGTAGAGGCGCTCGCCCAGAGTCAGGTCCTTGGCGGCCGTGAGCTTCTTCACCGTGGCATCGGCCCCTTGTGGCGTGACGCTGCCGCTCTTGCCGGCCACCACCGGCGATAGCGTCTTCAGGTAGACGGCGATGGCCTGCAGGTCGTCGGGCTTCAGATGCGCGGTGCTGTGCTCCACCACCAGGCTCATCTCGCCGGCCACCGAGGCGGTCTTGTTGCGACCGGTCTGCAGGTAGTCGACGATGTCCTGTGCGCTCCAGTGCGGCATGCCGCGCAGCGAGGGCACGGCCCAGCCATTGAGGTCACCGCCCGAGAGGAACAGCGCCTGGCTGCTGTCGCTGGCCTTCTCGTTCATCGCGAAGCCGCGTGGCGTGTGGCAACTGCCGCAGTGGCCCAGCCCTTCGACCAGGTAGGCGCCACGCTTGATTTCGGCGCTCCAGCCATCCTGCTCCTTGAACGGCTTGTCATTGGCGAAGAACACATTCCACAGCTTCATGCCCCAGCGGAGATTGAAGGGGAAACTCATGCTGGAGGCCGGCGGCGTGGTGGCGACCGGTTTGACGCCCTGCATGAAGTAGGCGTAGAGGGCGTGGATGTCCTCGTCGCTCACCTTGGCATAGCTGGGATAGGGCATGGCCGGGTAGAGCTGCGTCCCATCGGCGCGCACGCCATGGCGCACGGCGGCGGCGAACTGGGCCTCGCTGTAGTTGCCGATGCCATGTTCCTTGTCGGGCGTGATGTTGGTGGAATAGATGATGCCGTGGCCGCTGTCGATGGCCAGGCCGCCCGAGAAGGATGGCTTGCCCGCCGCGCTGTGGCAGGCCATGCAGTCACCGGCGCGTGCCAGGTACTGGCCGCGCGTCACCAGGTCCTGGTCGGCCGCGTGGGCGCTGGCCAGGGCGCCCAGCGACAAGGCCAGGGACGCAAAAAGGGATGTCAGTTTTTTCATGTCGTCGCGCCTCATGCCTGGACCAGCGGGCCGGGGTTTTTCAGGTACTGCGTCTTGATCGCCTGGGCCGCCATCAGGGTGATGGCGCCGATGGTGGCGGTGGGATTGGCCTGGAAGTTCTGCGGGAAGGCATTGCCGCCGGGAACGAAGACGTTGTGCACATCCCAGGATTGCAGGTACTTGTTCAGGGCCGAGTCACGCGGCGAATCTCCCATGATGGCGCCGCCCACGTTGTGGGTGGAGACGTACTTGGTGATGTCCCAGTGCGAATCCAGCCCAAGGAAGCCCTCGGAGAGGTGATCCGGGTTGAGCTCCTTGGAGATCTTCAGCACGATGTCGCGCAGGTAGCGTTGCAGCTTGAGCTCGTTCTGGCGCCAGTCGAAGGTCATGCGCAAGAGCGGCTGGCCCCAGGGATCGCGGTAGTTTGGATCCAGGTCCAGGAAGTGGCCGCGATAGGACATGCAGGTGGTGGTGATGCTGATCTTCATGGAATGGTCGTACCAGTCGATCATGCCTTCCTTCCAGCCTTTGCCCCAGCTTGGCGTACCCGGCGGCAGCGCCGTGCCGATCGGTGCACCCGAGGCTTGCGAGCTGTGGATCTTGGCGCCGCCGATAAAGCCCAGCTTGATGCCATCGTCGAAGTTGCCCGGTGAGATGTCGTTGAACATCTCACCGGTGGCCCCTGCCGTGGCGAAGGAATTGAAATTCTTGTCCTTGAAGAACAGCGTGGCCCCGCCATTGGAGAGGAAGGCATAGTTGCGCCCGATCACGCCGGTCTCGGTGATGGGGTCGTAGGGCTTGCCGATACCCGAGAGCAGCATCAGGCGCACATTGGCGAACTGGAAGCTGGAGAGGATCACGATCTTGGCCGGCTGGAACACTTCCTTCTTGTTCTCGTCGATGTAGGTCACGCCGCGCGCGGTCTTCTTGTCGGCATGCAGGTCCACGCGGATGACGTTGGCGTTGACCTTGTAGTCGAAGTTGGGCATGCGCTTGACCACGTCCAGGATGGTGGTCTGCGGCGAGGCCTTGGAATAGTTCAGGCAGGGATACTTGCTGCAGAAGCCGCAGTAGTTGCAGGGTGCGATCTGGGCGCCATACGGGTTGGTCCAGGCCGTGGAGACGTTGGCCGACGGATTGGGGAAGGGGTGGTAGCCCAACTTGCGCGCCACGTCGGCGAACAGGCTGCTGTTGTAGGTGTCATGCAGCGGCGGCAGCGGATAGGGGTTCGAGCGCGGGCCTTCGAAGGGATCGCCGCCCGGCTGGATCTGGCCGCGCAGGTTGCCGGTATTGCCCGACAGACCGCAGACCTTGTCGAAGAAGTCGTAGTGCGGCTCGATCTCGTTCCAGGTAAAGGGGAAGTCCTTGATGCGCATCTCGGGATCGAGATTGCTGTGGCGGTAGGCCTGGTCGGCGTAGGTCTTGAGCTTGAGGTCGGTGGGCGTGGCGCGGATGAGCACGGCGGTCCAGTGCAAGCCCGAGCCACCTACGCCGGTACCGGGCGCGAAGGCGCCCCACTTGCGGGTCGGCAGCGCCTGTTGCGCGGTGTTGTAGCGCACCGTCAGGGCGGCATCGCGCGGTGTGGCGAAGACCTTGTTGCGGGTGGCGTAGCCGTACTGGTCGGCCGGCTTGGGATAGGCGAAGTCCTCGGGCGGACGGTCCGGGCCGCGCTCCAGGGCGCGTACCTTCAGGCCGGCCTGGGCCAGTTCGATGGCCATGATGGAGCCGGCCCAGCCGAGGCCGACGATGACGACGTCGACGTCGTCGTTGGTGATGTTAGGCATGGAAATCCAATCGGTAAGAGGTTGCAGGCGTGAACATGGACAGGCTGCGCATCAGGCGCGCTTGCCCGACAGGCTCACGGGACCCAGCGGATACTTGACGTTGTGCTGGTCGACCCATTCGGTATAGGCCGCGCGTGCACCGGGGAAGCCGATGGCCACCCAGGCCTTCATGTCCTTGTTGCCGCCGTACATGGGGTCGGCCAGGTAGCCGTTCTTGGTGTCGCCCAGCAACTGACCGAAGAATTGCGAGGGCTTCATCGCGGCCTCGCCCAGCGCGGCGAAATCGACGCCGTTCTTTTGCAGCGCGGTCAGCAGGGCATCCTTGTCCTTGGCCTCCAGCTTCTCGAAGGGTTTGCCATGCTGCTGCTGGCTGATCTGCTGGGTCAGCTTGATGCCGATGCGGTAGACGTCCTGCGGCGCATAGGGGATCTGGAAGCCCAGCGTGGAGGGCGCATCGGGCTGGTGCGGGCCTTGCTGGTAGATATCGCTGCCCAGGCCGGTGTGCAGCTGCTGGTCGATGAAGACCGGCACATTGGTTTCCAGCGCACCGGGGCCGCGCCCTTCGGCGGGGATCAGGCGATCGCAGGCGGCCAGGACGAAGAGCCATTGCGCATCATCGAAGAACACCGGCTTGTAGTGCTGCAGCTCGATGCCTTCCAGGCCATCGGCCCGGGCTGGCTTGAGCAAGGGAATCGCGACGATGGGAACGGCCGCTGCGGTGGCCGCCAGGACGGCGCGGCGCGAGGGACTGAACTTGTTGGTCATGGTGGAGGCAGTGTGGTGGGGGTGGAAAACAAGTTGCGCAACGCGCCGGGGCACGCACGCAAGGGTAAGATCGCGGCGCTCAGCGTGCTCCGTTACCGACGTGTTGCTGCCTGCATCGAGGGTGTCGTCTCGACGTGCAGGCCATCAGGTCGTGGGGGCAGATGTGGGGCGTCAGCAAGGACGCCGTGGTCTGGGTAATGGAAATGGAAATGGAGGAAATGGAGTTAGCCATGTGCCGGAATCTCAGAGTGGATCAACTCGTCTCCGGTCTAGCGTCCAGCCTGCGCGGCTGGCATTTCTTGTTCCCGCGACCTCGTCATTCAGGCAAGGCCGGTACGGCGGGCGCCACTTGATGGGCGATGCCGGATTGTAACACCTCTAGATGTCCGATGTCCTAGGACTGATATTTCCACCCTGATCGGCAGTGATCATCTTCGGCTACACTGCTGCCATCCTCTTTTTCTCACTGCTCTCTGATACGGAACACCATGCAGATTCGCGACGCCGAACTGGCCGACATCCCCGGCATTACCCCGATCTACAACGATGCGGTGGCCAATACCACGGCCATCTGGAACGACACCCAGGTGGATGACAAGAACCGCCAGGACTGGTATGCCGCCCGGCGCCAGAGTGGTTATCCGGTGCTGGTGGCCGTTGAGGACGGGAAGGTGCTGGGCTATGCCAGCTTCGGCGACTGGCGTGCCTTTGACGGCTATCGCCACACGGTCGAGCATTCGGTCTATGTCCACAAGGATCATCGCGGCCAGGGCCTGGGTGTGGCACTGATGGAAGCGCTCATCGCGCGCGCCCGCGCGCTGGGCAAGCACGTCATGGTGGCCGGCATCGATGCCAGCAATACCGGCTCGATCGCCCTGCACGAGAAACTCGGTTTCACCCAGGTGGGCCACCTGCCGCAGGTCGGCACCAAGTTCGGCAAGTGGCTGGACCTGGCCTTCCTGCAGCTGACGCTGGATGCGCGCACCGACCCGGATCGCATCGGCGCCTGATGCAAGCCTTCATGCCATGAAAAGGGCCGCCCGCAGGCGGCCCTCGTTGGCGTCGCACACGGCCTAGCCGTTGTGCTTCTCGGGCTCGTGGTGGCCCTCTTCCTTCTTGTCTTCGTGCTTGGCCTCGGGTTTGCTATCTCGCGGTTCCTGGTGCTTTTCTGCGTTCTTCTCGACTTCGTGCGCCGGCGCGGCGTGGGCTTGCGGCTTCTCCACTTCAGGCTTGCGCGCCGGGGCCGCCTGCTGCTCGTGGGCGGGATTGCCTTGCGGCCGCACTTCCGGTCGCTCCACGTGCGGCACCGGTTTTTCAGCGGGACGGGGCGTTGCATTTTCCTTGTGCTCGGCCGCTGCCTGCTGCGGTTTCATCATGGCTGCCTTCATCTCCGGCGCATGGACTGCCGGTGCGGGCGCGGCCTTTTCTTCCATCATCTTGCGGCGGTTCGCTTCGGCTTGTTGAGCCTGTTGCGCTTGCTGTGTCTGCTCGGCCCGTGCCGCCTGCTCGCGCTGATGCTCCTGGGCCTGGATGGCCGCTTCCTGCTGCGCGTGCTCGTGGGGTGCGGCCAGGGCTTGCGCCTGCACATGCGGGTTGGGTGCCGCACCCGGTCGTGCATCGCTGGCGCTGAAGTGCGGCATGCTCATCGGCGTGGCCGCCTGCTG
>JAFAMT010000341.1 GCA_019233085.1 Herbaspirillum sp. | reverse complement strand
ACACGCAGATGCCGTGGCGTTTCCGGGTGGCTCACCAGCAAGGCGATGTCGGAGAGTTCCTGCAGGCTTTCCAGTACCGTGAGGAAGACGCCGATGGAGACGCCGGCATCGCCCAGTTCAAGCCGACCCAGCGTGCTGCGATGGATGCGCGTCCTCTGCTCCAGATCGGTCAGCGAGAGCTTGCGTGCACGGCGTGCACGACGGATACGCGCGCCAAGATCGGCGAGCGTATCCAGGACGGCGGCAGAAGTGAAGTCGGATTTTTGACGCATATATGCATCATATATCATTTTTTGATGCATATATACATCAAAAAAAGAGACTTTCTTTCGCCAAGCCACCAATCCATCAAGCCACCTTGGGCTGCCACCGCCCATCCTGCCGGTAGGGCTGGAAGGCCGGCCGCGCCAGTCCCAGGTTCTCGCGCAGGGTAATCCCCTCGTATTCGCTGCGGAACAGGCCGCGCCGGCGCAGCTCCGGCAGGACCAGGGCGATGAAGTCGTCCAGCCCGGCCGGCAAGGTCGGCGGCATGATGTTGAAACCGTCGGCGCCACCCTGGGTAAACCAGGCTTCCAGCTCGTCGGCGATGCTTTCCGGCGTGCCATACAGGGACCAGTGGCCGCGTGCCGTGGCCACGCGCAGGTAGAGCTGGCGTAGCGTCAGGCCTTCGCGGCGCGCCATCGCCGTCACCAGATGGAAGCGGCTCTTTGAACCATTGGGCTCGCGCAGGTTTTCCGGCAAGGGGCCATCCAAGGGATAACCGGACAGGTCGATGCCACCCAGGTGATGCTGCAGCATCGATACGCCCACGCTGGGGTGGATGAGCGATTGCAGCTCTTCATACTTCTCCTGCGCCTCGCTGTGGCTGCGGCCCACCACCGGGAATACGCCGGGCATGATCTTCAACTGGTCGGGATGGCGGCCATGGCGGGCCATGCGCGACTTCAGGCTGGTGTAGAAGGCCTGGGCATCGGCCAGCGACTGTTGCGCCGTGAAGATCACCTCGGCCGTGCGCGCAGCCAGCTCCTGGCCGGATTCGGAGGAGCCGGCCTGCACGATCACCGGATGGCCTTGCACCGGGCGCGCCACGTTCAAGGGCCCCTTGACCGAGAAGTGGGTGCCGCGATGGTCGATCTCATGCAGCTTGGCCGGGTCGAAGAGCAGGCCCTCTTCGCGGTCGTAGAGGAAGGCGTCGTCTTCCCAGCTATCCCACAGACCCCGCACCACATCGACGAATTCCTCGGCGCGCTGGTAGCGGGCAGCGTGCTCGGACCAGGAGGTCACCACGTTCCAGGCCGCGCGGCCATGGCTCAGGTGGTCCAGCGAGGCGAACTTGCGGGCCACGTGATAGGGCTCGTTGTAGGTGGTGGAAACGGTCGCCACCAGGCCGATGCGCTCGGTCACCTGGGACAGCGCCGACAGCAGCGTCAGCGGTTCGAAGGAAGCCGCCCGGGCCGTGCGGTGCAGGGTTTCCGGGTCGTGCGCGCGGATGGCCACGCCATCGGCCAGGAACAGTGCGTCGAACTTGGCCTGCTCGGCCGCCTGGGCGATCTGGCGGTAGTGGGCGATGTTCTGGCCGGCATCGGGCTGCGCGCCAGGATGGCGCCAGCCCGCCACATGATGGCCGGTGGCCATCACGAAGGCGCCCAGCTTCATCTGCCTGCGTGGCGCATTCATGGCGCCACCGTCGCTGGCTGTGCGCTTGCCGGCTGCGGTACCCGGATGGAGTTGACGGACTCGGCCGGCTTGCGCTGCACGCTGCGCGAGACGCTGGAGCGGCCATCCACCGATACCGGCACGTCGCCGGCCACGGTGACCCGGCGCACCACGCGATGCTGGTCGCCATAGTCGTTGACGGCATAGTGCTGGGTGGCGCGGTTGTCCCAGATCGCCACGTCGCCCACCGACCAGCGCCAGCGCACGGTGTTTTCCAGGCGGGTGATGTAGCTTTCCAGCAGCTTGAGCAGGTGTTCCGAATCCGGCGTGGGGTAGCCCAGCAGCTTCTTGACGAAGTGGCCCAGCACCAGCGTGCGTTCGCCGCTCTCTGGGTGCACCCGCACCACCGGATGCTCGGTCTCGTAGAGGGTGGAGGTAAAGACTTCACGATAGCGCTTCAGGCCCGCCTCGGTGGTGTTGAAGCGGGACGCATAATCGTAGTCGTTGGTATGCAGCGCCCACAGCTGGTCGGCCAGCTGGCGCAGCGCCGGCGGCAGGTCCAGGTAGGCCTGGGCGGTATTGGCCCAGACCGTGTCGCCGCCGGCGGCCGGGATCACCACCGCACGCAGGATGGAGGCTTGCGGATAGGCCACGTCGAAGGTCACGTCGGTATGCCAGGAGTTGGCGCGCCCGCCGTGTTCGGAATCCAGCTCCAGCAGGTAGCCGGTGCCATCGCGTACCGGCACCGTGGGATGTGCCACCAGCTCACCCCAGAGCTTGCCGAAGGCTTCCTGGCCGGCATCGTCGAGGTGGTGCTGGCCACGGAAGAACAACACCTTGTAGCGCAGCAGCGCCGCGCGCACGGCAGCAAAGGTGGCCGGCTCCAGCTCGGCCGAGAGGCGGATGTTGCGTACTTCCGCGCCGATGCGGCCGGCGACCGGGTGGATCTCAAGCAGGGTGTCAGACATGGCGGATCTCCTTGTTGGTAGGGCAGTACGGGATATCGGGAACAGCCTCGCTACTGGCCTGCCGCAGCGGTCTTGCAATGGCGGCAGGCGATATTGCTGGTGTCGGGCCGGGTGTCGCTGACGAAACCATCGCGATTGGGCATGCGCACGGCCGTCAATGAGGCGGCGTCAAGCACCGTGTCGGCCGGCACGATACCGTTGAGATGGAGCAGATAGGCGCTGATCGCGTAGACCTCATCGGCACTGAGACTCTTGGGGGCGTTGTAGGGCATGGCGCGATTGATGAAGTCGAACAGCGTGGTGGCATAGGGCCAGAAGCTGCCGATGGTCTTCAGCGGCGTGGCCGTGGCCAGGCTGCCGCGTCCACCCACCAGGGCATCAGCCGGATTGCCCTGGCCCTTTTCGCCATGGCAGGCCGCGCATTGCTGGGCATAGAGCACGCGCCCCTGCGCCACGCTGCCGCGGCCCGCCGGCAGGCCGGCGCCCTGGGCGTCGACATCGATATTCCAGGGCGCCACGGTGCGCTCGGCCAGGGGCTGGCCGATACCGTAGACCTGGGCAGGGGCATGGCCTGCCGGCAGCGCCAGCAGCACGAGAAGGATCGCCTGCAGCAGCCTCGCCAGCGCGGCCATCCGGCTAGACCTGGACATTGGTAATGACGCCATCGGCAGCCACCTTCCAGCTCTGGATTGCATTGAAGTGATAGTTCGATTCCAGCCCGCGCGCATCGACCAGTTGCCGCCCGGTCGGTTGCACATAGCCGCTCTCGTCGATGGCCCGGCTTTGCAGCACGGTGGGTGCGCCGTCCCAGCGCCAGGGCAGGGTGAAGCGCGTAAGCGCGCGATCGAGCACCGGTTCCTGCAAGGCGGCCGTACTCCAGTTGCGCCCGCCATCGGTGGAGACGTCGACGCGCTTGATGCGTCCGCGCCCGGTCCAGGCCAGGCCGGAGATCTGGTAGAAACCCGCCTCCCGCAAGCGATGATCCGGCGCCGGGAAGGTGATGACCGACTTGGTCTCCATCAGGAAGGTGAATTGCCGTGCCGTGCCATCGGGCAGGGAATCGGTGTACTTGGAGGTTTCCTCGCGCGACATGAAGGGCGCGCTGCCGAGCTTGAGGCGGCGCAGCCATTTGACGCTCATGTTGCCCTCGAAGCCGGGCAGGAACAGGCGCAGCGGATAGCCATGCTCGGGCCGCAGGCGTTCGCCGTTCTGGGCATACACCAGCAGGGCATCGTCAAGCGCCTTGCTGATGGGGATGCTGCGTGACATGCCGGCGGCATCAGCCCCCTCGGCCAGGATCCAGCTCGCCTGCGGATCCACGCCCACTTCTTCCAGCACCACGGACAGCGGCACCCCGGTCCACTCGCAGCAGGACAAGAGGCCATGGCTGAATTGCAGCGAGGCCGTGCCCGGCCCCTTCCATTCGCGTCCGGTATTGCCCGAACACTCCAGGACGTGGATGCGCGACACCGACGGCAGGCGCACCAGGTCATCCATCGTAAAGAGCGTCGGCCGTGCCACCAGTCCATGCACCGCCAGGCGGTGCTGGCCAGGGTCGATCAGCGGGATGCCGGCATGGTGGCGTTCGAACACCAGGCCGGTCGGCGTGATGATGCCGAACAGATCCTGCAGCGGCGTCATCGAGGAATTGGCGCCGGGGAAGGGCGCGTTGCCGCGTGTACGCCGCACCACATTCTTTTCGTAAGCAGAGGGCTGGCCGTAGGGATGCCACAGGGCCGGCTCGCCCGGCGTCTTGCTCCACGGCGCCACCTCCAGCGGCTGGGCCTGGCCAGCTGTCGCAGCAGACACCGCCGGGGCCAGCGCGGCGCCTGCCAGGGCAGTCCCGGCACGCAGAAACTGGCGTCGGCTGGAGGGAGGAACGGAGCGGCTCATACCGCGAATTGCCACAGGGCGGCCGGCAAGGGCGGCGCGGGCGCGCGTTCTGGCTTCAGCGGTGGCTCGGCCAGGCTGGCGCTGTCATGCGAGAACTCGTCTAGCACCTGCTGCTTGACGCTGACAAAGCCCTGCTCGGCACGGTCGCGCGGATGGGCCAGCGCCACCGGTACGATGCGACGCACGCGGCCCGGGCGCGGTTCCATCACCACCACCTTGTCACCCAGATAGACCGCTTCTTCGACGTCGTGGGTCACCAGGATCATGGTGATGCCCTCGGCCTGCCAGACGCGGTGCAGTTCCTGTTGCAGGTAGGCGCGGGTCATGGCGTCGAGCGCACCGAAGGGCTCGTCCAGCAGCAGGATCTCGGGTTTACTCACCAGTGCGCGGGCAATGGCCACGCGCTGCGCCATGCCACCCGACAACTGGTGCGGATAGGACTTCTCGAAACCCTGCAAGCCCACCAGGGCGATATGCTCGCGCACTGCCTCGCGCTTTTGCGCGGCCGTGCCGGGCGCATTGAGCAGGCCCAGCTCGATATTGCCTTCCACCGTCAGCCAGGGGAACAGGCGGTGCTCCTGGAACACGATGCCGCGCTGCAGGCTGGTGCCCACGATGCGCTGGCCATCCAGCAGGACCTGGCCCTGGTACTGGTCTTCCAGCCCCACGATCAGGCGCAGCAGGGTGGACTTGCCGCAACCGCTGGTGCCGACGATGCTCACGAACTCGCCGGGCGCGATGTGCAAGGTCACATCCTCCAGCACGGCCAGCTCGCCGTCCTTGACGGCATAGGATTTACTGAGGTGCTGGATTTCCAGCGTACCGGCCTGGGCCATCATT
>JAFAMT010000253.1 GCA_019233085.1 Herbaspirillum sp. | reverse complement strand
CAGGCCGCGTCGGACGAGATGCGCTACAAGTGCGTGGACCTGGAGAACGTGCAGCTCCAGATCTGCCAGCCCTCGGCGCTGGACTCTCCCCAGCGCCGCTTCCTCGACCAGCATGGCGAAGGGGTCTATCACCTGGGATTCGAAGTGCCCGATTGCGATGCAGGCGAAGCGCAGGCACGCGCGATGGGTCTGGACGTCATCGCGCGGGGCCGTCGTGCCGACGGCTCCGGCTTCAGCTACTTCGACACCCGCAGCGGTGCGGGTACGGTGCTGGAGATTCGCAAGTCATCCTGATGGCCACAAACGACGATGCCGTTCGGTGTGGCACCGGACGGCATCGTTGGCAGCGCGATAAGGCAAGCTCATCATCAGCGTTGCAAGGCAGGCTCCACCGTCTTCATGGTCGACTCCACGTGGATACGCGCGAGGTGCTCGGCACGATCTTCCTCGCGGCGGCGTAGCGCGTCTACCAGCTCGCGATGCTCGTTGTTGGTACTCACCAGCTGGGTGTCGGCAAACAGCACCGGCACGCGTAGCGCCCAGTAGTAGAAGCGCGTGCGCTCATGGAACTGGATCAGGATGGCGTTGTTGGAGGCCTCCACGATCAGCTCGTGAAAGCGTGTATTGATCTTGTTGAGTTCGATGCGGCTGATGTCATTGGACGGCTCCATTGCCTCCAGCATGCCCTCCAGCACAGTCAGTTGCTGCTCGTTGATGTAGCGTGCTGCCAGACGCGCGGTGGCGCTTTCGATGGCAGCGCGGCTCTCAAAGATGGCATGCACCTGGAGGTGGTCCACCCCCTGCACTTCCCAGCCACGCCGACGCACGATCAGGCCTTCTCCCTGCAGCAGCAGCAGCGCCTCGCGCACCGGAGTGCGGCCGATGTCGAACATCGTGCAAAGCTCTTCTTCCACCAGTCGCTGGCCGGGCTTGAAATCGGATGCGAGAATCATGCTGCGAATTTTGGCCTGCACATCGCCGGTAATCAGGTTCAGGTTTGGTTTCATCGATTGGCTGTCTGGGATAGCGGTTGTCGTTGTTCTTGCTTGCCCTGCCAGGCTGCGTACAAGCCGCCTGCCAGGATGAGTGCCATGCCGGCCGCCGCCAGGCGATCAGGCACATGATGCCAGACTATGTAGCCCAGCAGGGCAGCCCACAATAGCTGTGAATAGGAAAAAGGCGCGATCGCGGAGGCGCGCGCGCTGCGGTAGGCGGCCACCGCCAGCCATTGGCCGCCGCACCAGCACAGCGCCATCACCAGGCACCACGGCGAAGACTGCATCAGGCGTATGCCACTGCCATCGGGCAACATCAGCGTCAGAAAACCCAGACCGGCGGCTGATGAATACAGCATCGTCGTCGCCACCGGGTCGGCACTGCCGATCCGTCGCGTACACACGATGGCCAGCGTCCAGGATAACGAGGAGAGCACCGGAAAAAGAGCCGCCGCGCTAAAGCGCGCGCCACCCGGCTGGACCACCATGAGCACACCGGCAGAACCAATCGCAATAGGCCACCAGCGGCGCCGCGCCACCTTCTCGCGCAGTATACCAACAGCGGCCAGCGTGACAAAGAGCGGCGAAACGAACACGATGGCCGTGGCCTCGGCAATTGGCAGGCCGCGCAAACCCTGCAGGAAGAACAGCGCGGAACCGATCAGGCCGGCGGCGCGCAAGGTCTGCCACCACGGATGTACGCTCCCCAACCGGCCAGCAGCGAACCGCCATCCGGCCAGCACCGTGGCCAGCAACGCGGCATAGCGCAGCCAGGCCAGCTCATAGGCCGAGAGGTCTTGCGCAAACAGCTTGACCAGCGCGTCGGAGGCGGCGAAGCAGGCCATCGCTGCCAGCAGCAGGGCAGCACCCCGCACCGGGTGATGGGGCGTCAAGGCAATGGTGGCAGTCAGCGTCATAAGGCGGCCCGGGCCTGCGGCGCCAGGCGCTTGAGGAACTGACGCGCGCGTTCGCTGCATGGGCTCTCGAAGAACTGACGCGCCGGCACATCTTCCACCACTGCCCCTGCTTCCATGAAGATGACGCGGTCGGCCAGGTCGCGCGCCAGCGCCATGTCGTGGGTGGCGATCATCATGGTACGACCCTGCGCAGCCAGCGCCCGGATGGTGGCCAGCACCTCTTCGGCCAACTCGGGATCGAGCGCGCTGGTGGGCTCGTCCAGCAGCATCAAGGTCGGATCCATGGCCAGCGAGCGGGCGATCGCCACACGCTGCTGCTGGCCACCGGAGAGCTGGCTGGGGAAGGCGCTCGCCTTGTGTTCCAGGCCTACCATCTGCAGCAGCTCCTGCGCGCGCACGGCCGCCTTGGCACGCGGTGTTCCCAGCACGTTGAGTGGACCCAGCATCACATTCTCCAGCGCACTGAGGTGCCGGATCAGGTTGAAGTTCTGGAACACCATGCCGATGCGCGAGCGCTGCAAGCATATCTCGCGCTCCTTCAGTTCGTAGAGCCGGTCGCCCGACTGGCGATAACCGATCAGGGTGCCTTCGACGAAGATCCGGCCCTCATCCACGGCATCGAGATGATTGACACAGCGTAGCAGCGTGGACTTGCCGGCGCCCGACGGGCCCAGCAAGGCCACCACTTCCCCGGGCATCACGCGCACGCTGACATTGGCCAGTACGCGCTGGGCGCCACGCCATTTGGAGACATCGTCTATGAATACGGATTCCAATTCGATTCCTTGTCGGGTTGCCCGCTCAACGTTGCGGGAAGCTTCGTTCCAGCAATGATTGCAGCGCGGTCACGAAGGCCGTCATCACCAGATACCAGAAGGCGGCGATCGCCAGCAGCTCCACCACGCGGAAATTGGCGGAGTAGATATCGGTGGAGATACGGACCAGTTCCAGGAAGCCGATCACCGATGCCAGCGAGGATGACTTCAACAACAGGATGTACTGGTTGCCGGTGGCCGGCAGGATGATGCGGCAGGCCTGCGGCAACACCACGCGGCGCAGGATCGCCACAGGTGTCATGCCCAATGCTTTGACTGCCTCGCGCTGGCCGTTGTCCACCGCCAGCATGCCGGCCCTGATGATCTCGGCCATATAGGCTGCCTCGGCCAGAGACAAGGCGATCAGCGCTGCCAGGTAGGGTGTGACCAGGTCGGTCGTCTTGGCTTGCACCAGCGGCTGGTCGGACAGCGGAAGATGCAGTGCGAACTCAGGGAACATGGTCGGGAAGGCGTTGAACCAGAAGATGATCTGGATCAGCAGCGGCGTGCCCCGGAACACATACACGTAGGCCGCTGCCATGCCCGCCAGCAAGCGGTTGCGGCTGATGCGCATGAGTGCCACCAACAGGCCCAGTACCAGTGCAATGGCCAGCGAGGTCGTTCCCAGCAGCACGGTGTTGAGCGCACCGGTGAGGATCTCTTCGCTGAAGATATACCTGGCCACCACCTTCAGGTCGATGATGCGCGAAGAGATAGCGGCCGATACCAGGCGCACCCCGGCTGCCAGTATCAGCGCCGCCAGCAGCCACGGCAGCCAGGAACGCCGGTGGATCACCGTGAATTTGCTCTTGCCGGCGACGAGTCGTTCAGTCATCGCGCTCATTTGTTGCGCTTGCTGGCCGGCAGGTTGATCGTGATCTCGGGCAGGGCGAAGACGCCTGAGTTCCACTTGTCCATGATCTTCTGGTAGCTGCCATCGGCCTGCAGGGACTTCGCTGCGGCAAAGATCGCATCACGCAACGCCGGGTTGGCCTTGTCGGTCCCCCAGGAAAGAATGTAGGAAGTAAAGGTGTAATTGCCGCCGGCGATCTTGTACTTGCCGGGGAACTTGGAGGACAGGTGCACAAGTGCCGGGATGTCGCCCAGGTAGGCGTTCACGCGCCCCAGATCCAGTTGCATGCGCGCGTCCGGCGCCGCTGGCAGCTGTTCGATGCGGATCTTCTGTTGACCGCGCGCGCTACAGCGCTCCGAGGCAGCCGTCACGGCATCGACGATCACGCGGCTGCCCAGCAGCGTTGCCACGCCCTTGCCGCACAGATCGTCGATGTTGTTGACGACGGCGTTTTCGGTGCCCAGCATCAGGATGCCGACACCCGAATTGAAATAGTTGACGAAGTCCAGCTTCTCCTCGCGTTCTACCGTGTCACTGAGCCCGCCGGAGGCGATATCGAAGCGGCCGGCCTGGATGCCCGGGATCAGCGATGCGTATTCGGCATGCACGTACTGGATCTTCAAGCCCAGACGCGCGGCGATCTCGCGCAGCAGATCGACCGACAGGCCCTGCACGTCGGCACTGCCCTCCTCGCGATATTCCACCGGCGGGAAGGTCTGCTGCGAACCCACCCGCAGCGTACCGCTGTTCTTGATGGCAGCCGGCAACGCCTCGCGCAACTCCTTGGCCACCAGCCGGGGGGACGCGGTCCCCTGTGCCAGGACCAGTGCGGGCATGGCGCCCAATAGACATAGTGCAACTGACTTCGCAATCTTCTTCAACATAGCCTCCCTCGGTCTGTTCGGAAATCTTGTACTTCGTCGTCTCGCCCGAGGCGCGCCGCTTCACCCCGAAGTTGCGCGCCCCTCGTACTTCTGTCTTCTTGTGCTTCCTTGGCGCGCGGTGACTAACGCGTTTCAGCCCCCTTGCCCGGGATAGCGGACGGGTTCGCCCGGTCTGCGCGCGGGCAAGGCGCGGCGGCCGCGAAGGTGGCCAGCACGGAATCGATGTAGGCCTGCGGCAGCTTCTGCTCCACCATGCCATCGGGGATGTGCTGCCAGTAGTAATTGGGCGGGCGCATCGGCGAGCCCGGATCGGTCATGCGGTAGGTCCAGCAGTCGTAGGTCTTGCCGTCATCACCAATCACGGTCAGGAAGCAGCGTTCGAAGTCGTCGTAGTCCTCCTCGAAATGCTTGGGCGGGTGCTCCACCACGATACCCAGTGCCGCAGTCCCCCAGGCCTCATGGGTGTCGTTCAGGTGACACCAGCCGCGGTCGCTGCGCCCCTTGGCTGCGTGGAACTGCAGCTTGTGATTGGGGGCACGGCCGGTGGTGACGACTTTCGCATCGGGCATGAAGCGGCGCAGTTCCACATCGTGCAGCCAGGTGCAATAACCGAAGTAATACATTCACATCTCCTCTTGGATGGTTCAACGACAAAATTCGCCTGATCAAGCGGCGTACGGCACTTCATAGCGGAACACCCAAAGGGGCCGCCAATTGTATATCTCTTCGTATATGTTGCAAGGTATTCGTTTGCTCTCTATGCCGCAGCCGCATCTCGGCATTCAGGGCAGGCGGCGCACCACCTTCCACTCGCCGCCATCGGGCAGCAGCAACCAATGCCGGGCACTCACCGTGCTCCCCCTAGCCGTCACATGTGCTTGCGCCTCCAGGCTGGCCGTACCGTCGTCATTCGGCAGCCAATGGCCACTTCCCATTGTTCCGTCACTGAACTCGAGGAGCAGCGACGTATGCGCCAGATTCGTCGCAAAACCCAAGGCCATGGCTCGGCAGCCAGGATAGGCATGGGTGTTGCGGAAGAAGAGTCGAGGCAATGAAGACATCAGTTTGTTGGCTCCGATTTACGTATACCTTAACATATACGAAAAAATATACAAATGTTTTTGCAATGGAGCTGATGATCTGCCTGCCTTATCCGGCAGACGGAATGTCCCCCCCACCCCTTTCTTCGCCACATAGATCACGCCGATGGCAGGCAGGATCCCAGACTCAGGCTGAATATCCTGCCGTCGGCATCGACAGCTTCACCAGGTGATTGCTTCCCAGCCTCCGCGCCGACGCTGCTCCAGCCCTTCTTTACCAAAACGCCACAGGTGCAACCAGCCGTGTTCCACCAGCTGACGCACGATGGTGTGGCGCGCGATGATGGCATCGATGGCATCGGCCGCTGCATCGATCACGACCGTCAGGCGCAAGGCTTCATGCACCCAGCGCTGGCCATCATGCAAGGACTGGCGCGACAGACCGATACGCAAATCACCACCATTGCCTTCAAAGACACCGATGGTGCCGCCCACCACGTTGTGCAGCAGCTTGTTGCCGCTGCCCAGGTGCAGCGGGTCGCTGGTGGAGGCGTGGTACTGCCAGTTGATCCAATGCGTCACCAGCATGGGCGCAGTCATCAGCAGTTCCAAGACGCTGCCGTCGTGATCCTGGCTGGCATCGTAGTCGTGCAGGAAGCAGCGTCCACCCAGGTCCAGCTCGCGGCTGCGCACGCGGGGGGCGATCAGGAAGGCGGCGTTGCCGGTCAGGCCCCACTCGGGGCGGGTCTGAGCGCCGTCATTGGCGCGGCGCCGCAGTTGCTTCAGTAAGGCGGGCGCGGCCTGCTCCGGCTCCATCCCCAGACGCGGTGCGCGTTCGCGCCGAACCCGATTGCCGGCTTCGACCAGAACCGGCTGCAGGGCTTGCCAGCGCGACCGCGCCGCAGCCGGCAGCAGGTCCAGGTCGAAGGCTTCGAGTTCGTCGGTGGTGGTGTTGTGCAGTACGGCCAGGAACTGACTGCCCTCAGGGATGAGGATCTGTCGCTCCAGCAGGCCGCGGCGTACTTCCTGTTCGTTCAACAAGCGGGCCAGGGTACGGGCATTGACTTCGCCGGTCTGGCCGCAGCAGGCCCCGCAATCCAGCGCCGCCGCATGTGCATTGTTGGCCGACTGGCTGCCATGCCCGACCAGCAGCACCAGCGGAGCCACCTGCCGATCCAGCCCCATGGCGTGCAGCACGCGAGCAGCCAGCGCCACCTTGTCTTCCAGGGCCAGGCCGACCAGTTGTGGCCGGCACAGGTCGCGATACCGCGCCGGCAATCCGGCCAGGTCATCACGCGCACGCCCGCCCTGGCTTGGGCGCAGCCATTGCCACAAGCCACCCAGCGCCGTCACGCCAGCCACCTCCACGAAGGAAAACGCCGAACCCGGCCAGCGTGTATTCGCCTGCCACTGTTGCTTGAAGGCCAGCCTCTTGCGTCTCACGCCCGCCACGCTGCTGGTCAGCAAGCCGTCATCGGAGGCAGCATCCGCCGGAGTCACCACATCCTGCACCTGGTAAGCCGGTTTCAGCAGGCCCGGCAACTGCGGACGACTGGCCTCGGTGGCCAGCGGCGTGTAGGCCACCGGCAGACCAAAGAATCCGGCAAAACCCAGCGTCTGCATGCCAGGATGCAGGGATTCCAGCGCACGCCGCAAGGGTTCGCTGCGCACGTCGATGCAAAAGGCGGCCTGTACCTCCACCGCAGGCGCACTCGCCGCGGGTCGCCGTAGCAGGGTCGCCGCGAGCTTGCGCTGGTAGCCGGCTTCCAGTGCGATCTGCCACAGTTCATCCACCAGAAACGCCTGCTGGGCCTGCTGCAAGCGCTGCTGCGAATGCGCCCAGACCTGCTGCACAGTATGGAAGGCCTGACTCGCGGCGCCATCGTCCTTGCATTCCAGCAGCAGGGCCGCCCAAGCCATACGGATGGCCAGCAGTTCGCGCAGGTGTTCGTCACGGTCGCCGTTGAGTTTCGCCTCCCAGCCCAGATAGGCAGTCCATGAGGCCCAACCGTTGACGGTCAGCAGGACAGCTTCCAGGTAATCAGCCCAGACCTCGGGGGGCAAGTTCAGGCGCCGCATGACCCAGCGCTCGGCCTCGCGCGCGCAGGTCGGCAGCGCACGGATGCCATCGGCGATCTGTGGCAGGCCCATCAGCAGGCCGATGCCATGGTCGTGCTCCAGTGTTTCGCGCCAGAAAGCGTACAAGCCCATGCCACGCTCGGGCTGCCAGTCGGCTTGGTGCCGGTCGAAATAGGCGGCGCAGGTCTGGCTGACCTGGTGCGTGATGGCTTGCCGCCAGGAGAGCCGGGTGTGGCGCCGGGCATCGTTGTCGAGCACGTCGATGAGCAGCGGCAACTGCGACGGCGTGCGGGCCGAGTCCAGCGCCGCCAGGCAATGGGCGACATCGAAC
>JAFAMT010000212.1 GCA_019233085.1 Herbaspirillum sp. | reverse complement strand
CGTGCAGGCCCTGCAAGTGAGCAAGGAACGCTGCCGTATCCGTTTCGAGGTGCGCGACAGCGGCATCGGCATGGACGAGGACACGCTGAAACGCCTGTTCTCCCCGTTCTCCCAGGCCGACAGCTCGGTGACGCGCCAATACGGCGGTACCGGCCTGGGCCTGTCGATCAGCAAGCGCCTGGTCGAACTCATGGGCGGCAGCATCGGGGTCGACAGCAAACCCGGTGCCGGCTCCTGCTTCTGGTTCGAACTCGGTATTGCAGTGGCGCAAGCCCCCTTGTCCGCCACCCCGCAAGCGACCGGCGACAGGCACCAGGTGGCATTGGTCGAACCTCACGCTGCTAGCGCCGCGATGCTGGAGGATTACCTTCGCAGCGCCGGCCTGGAGACGCTGCGCTTTGACAGCGCCGCCACCGCCCTGGCAGCCCTGGCCGGCAACGCCACCGGGCGCGCCCGTGTCGATACCGTGCTGGTCAGCAGCGAGATCACGGACCTCCCCGCAGCGGCGCTGGTGACACGCCTGCAGGGCGAACGCCCGGAACTCGCATGCATCCTGCTTGACCATGGCGTGGACGGACTTAATATAGACAGGAAACCAAGCCCGGATGTCCTGCAGTTGCCGCTGCGCAAGCAACACCTGCTGCGCGCGGTGATGGCCACCGGGAGCACGACGGAAACATTGCCCCGGCCAATGGCTGCAGCGTCGGCGGGGCAGCATCAGGGGCAACATGAGCTCCTGCTGGTCGAGGACAATGTAATGAACCAGAAGGTGGCTGTGCACCAGCTCAATGCCATGGGGTATGCGGTCGATATCGCCGCCAACGGCGCCGAAGCGATCGAACGGCTGGAGCAACGCCACTATGCGCTGATCCTGATGGATTGCCAGATGCCGGTGCTCGATGGCTATGAGGCCACGCGCCGCATCCGGCGCATGAGCGGCGACGTGGCGCGCACACCGATCATTGCCATGACCGCCAACGCCATGGCAGGTGACCGCGAGCAATGCCTGGCGGCGGGCATGGATGACTACCTGACCAAGCCCTTGCTGCGCCCGCAGTTGTCGGCCATGCTGGCGCACTACCTGCCGGAACTGCCCGAGGAAGAAGCACGGCCACCGCTTGCGGCCATCGATGAAAACCGCTTGCAGGACCTGTTTGGCGAGGACCACACGCTGGCCGGTGAGATGCTGGCCCTGTTCGTCGAGCACACCGGCCCGGTACTGGCCGAACTGGACGGGCTGTGCAAGCAGGCCCAGCCCGCCCTGGCCGAGATCCAGGGCCTGGGCCATCGCCTGGCCGGTAGTTGCATGAACCTGGGCATCGAGGCGCTGGCCCTGTGCGGGAGGCAGGTGGAAACGGCAGCACGCCTGGGGGACCTGGCGCAAGTGCGCGTGCTGGCCGACGAATGTAACCAGGCCTTCGCGCAGTTGCGCCTGGCCATTGCGGATAGAACACGGGAGACCCGATGAACGGTATCGACCACATGAACCTCCTCGTCGTCGACGACGACAAGACCAACCTGTCGCTGTTCACGCACATGCTCTCGCAGCTGCCGGACACGCGCATCAGCACCTGCCCCGATGCGCGCCAGGCGCTGGACTAGTGCAGCGCCAACACACCCGACCTGATCCTGCTGGACTACATGATGCCGGGCATGGACGGACTGGAGTTCCTGAGCCGCTTTCGCGCCATGCCCGGGCAGGAGATGACGCCGGTCATCATGATCACCGCCGACATGGGGATCAAGCTGCGCCATACGGCGCTGCAGATGAGCGCCAACGATTTCCTCTCCAAGCCGGTCAACCGCGTCGAGCTGCTGGCACGGGTCAACAACATGCTGGCCATGCGGCGGTCGCAACGGAGCATGAGCAAGAAGATCGAGCATCTCGCCGAAGCGGTGGTGGAGCAAGCGCGCCAGAGCTCGACGCTGGCCCAGAACTCGATGGCCCTCCTGGCCCGCGCGGCCGGCTATCGCGATCCCGAGACCGGCGAACACCTGGTGCGCATGTCCCACTACACCAAGATCATCGCCGCCCATCTGGGCCTGGGCGCCGAGGAACAGGAACTGCTGCTCAGCGCCGCGCCCATGCATGACATCGGAAAGATGGGGATTCCCGACCATATCCTGCTCAAACCCGGACGGCTGGAGCCGGACGAACTGAAGATCATGCGCGAACACGCGCAGATCGGGGCCGACATCCTGCAGGACAGCCCGTCGCCGCTGCTGCAGGCGGCTGCCGAGATCGCCCGCACGCACCACGAGAAATGGGATGGCAGCGGCTATCCCAATGGTCTCAGGGGGGAGGAAATCCCGCTGCATGGCCGCATCGTGGCCGTGGCCGATGTCTTTGATGCCCTTACCTCCTCGCGTCCCTACAAGAAAGGCTGGAGCCTGGAAGACGCATCGGCCTTCTTGCGCGACAATACGGCAAGCCATTTCGATCCGCGCTGCGTAGAGGCCTTCTTTGCGGGTTGGAATGAGGTGCTCGATATTTTCCACCGTTACCGGGATGAAGACTGAATGCTCACATTCATTGAACCGACCCTGTTCGAGAAGCTAAAGAATGCGCAGGCGCTGCCCTCGCCAGGGGGGGTGCGCCTGACCATCATGCGCATGTGCGCCCAGGACGATCCGGACATGGCGGAATTGCTCCACCTGATCCAGGCCGATCCGGCCTTGTCGGGGCGCATCATCCGTATCGTCAATGTGCTTAACGCCCAGCGGCTGCGGCCGATCGCCTCCGTCACGCTGGACAGCCTGTTGCTGGTCGGCCTGCAGGCGGTACGCCAGCTGTCGCTGGCCCTGTCGCTGGCCGAGACCACGGCGCCGGCCTCCTGCGTCAACTTCAAGCTGCGGGCCTTCTGGGCCCAGGCCTTTGCCATGGCCTCCAGCGCCCAGGCCATCACCAGCCTGACCCGGGTCGCTCCCCTGAGCGAGATGTTCAGCACCGCCCTGCTGGCCAATATCGGCAGGCTGACCCTGGCCTCGGCCCATCCCACCGGCTATTCCTCGCTGCTCGCGCGAGAGCTGGATGCACCGGCCCAGCTGGCCATGGAGCAGTCTCTGTTCGGTTTCAACCACCTCAACATCGCCGCCGCGCTGATGCAGGACTGGAAGATTCCCGACCTGTTCTGCGACGCGGTGCTGCATGTGGAAGACCCCACCAGTTCGCCCGGCGAGCCAGGCTCGCGCCAGCGCGAGATCGCCTGGACCCTGTACCTCTCGGCCACCATGGGCGAACTGGCATGCGCGTCCTCGCAAGCCATCGACAGCACCTTGCGCAAGACCGTCGTGGCGCTGGAGCAGCTGCGACTGCCGCCGCATGACTTCATCGAACTCTATCGCGTGGCCGGGCAGGACTGGCAGGAATGGACCCAGACCATGCACGTCATCGGGACGGGGACCTGGCAGTCACTGCCGACGCGCGCCGTGGATATCCTGCTGCATGGACCGGAGCAAGCCGGGAGCGATCATGCTTGACGTCGAAAGACTGCTGCTGGCCGAGGCCCCCGATGCCTATGTGCTGATGGACCTGCAAGGCCACGTGATCTACTGGAACCGCTGTGCCGAACAGATCTTCGGCTATAGCGGCGAGGAAGTCATGGGCCAGCACCTCAACGACTTCATCGTCCCGGCTGAACGTCGCAGCGAGGAGGAGCATGTCTTCGCCGAGACCATCTCCCGGGGCCGGGCCGAGTGCCAGTCGGTCAGGCAACGCAAGGACGGCACGCTGCTCCATCTCTCGGTATCCAACAAGCTGCTGCGCGACCAGGCGGGCCAGCCGCAATATGTGCTCTCCTGCAAGCGCGACATCAGCGAAGCCATCCTCCAGCGCGACATCAGCCTGATCGCCGCGCGCGTGCATGGCCTGTTCGATTCGGTGCCCGATGGCATCGTGGTGGTCAACGGGCTGGGACGCATCGTGCTGGCCAATCGCCGTGCCGGGATCCTGTTCGGCTGGGACGTCCATGCCTTGAACGGCCAGGCCATCGAGATCCTGTTGCCATCGCGCTTTCGCCAGGCCCATCCACAGCACATGGCAAGGCACCTGAGCCAGCCACGACTGCGCGCCACCACCGGAGCGATGAACCTGTCGGGCCTGCGCCGCGACGGCCAGGAATTCCCGGTTGAAATCAGCCTCAGTCCGCTGGAGATCGAGGGCGAAACCTTCGTGGTCAGCGCCATTCGTGACGTCAGCGACCGCAAACGCATCGAACAGGACCTGGCAGAGAAAAACCGCGCCCTGCAGGAGGCCGTGGAATCGCGCAATCGCTTCCTGGCCAATACCTCGCACGAATTGCGTACCCCGCTCAACGCCATCCTGGGCTTCACCGAGATCCTGCTGTCGCAGATGAGCGGGCCGCTCAGCCCGGAACAGCAACAGCAACTGCAGACCGTGCATGACAGCGGCGAACACCTGTTGGGGCTGATCACCAGCCTGCTGGACATCTCCCGCATTGACGAAGGCTCCTCCGACATGATCCCGGAGACCCTGCTCTGCTCCGAACTCATCCAGGAAGCCGCCGCCGCGCTGAGGCCGGCCGCCGTCAGGAAGCATCTGCAACTGGAGGTGGAACTGTGCGCCGATGAAACAGCGCTCCACCTCAACCGTCGCGCATTGAGCCGCATCCTGGACAACCTGGTGGGCAATGCCATCAAGTTCACCGAACAGGGGATGGTATCCATCCACCTGCGCCAGCAGGCATATCCGGGCGGCATGACTACCTGGATCAGCGTGCAGGACACCGGTTGCGGCATCAGCGAAGCCGGCCAGGATAAGCTCTTTCGCGCCTTCACCCAGCTTGACGCCTCGGCCTCGCGCAAGCACGCGGGCATGGGTCAGGGCCTGTACCTGAGCCAGAAACTGGCCGCCCTGCTGGGCGGCTCCATCAGCGTGGAAAGCCAGGTGGGCACAGGCAGCAAGTTCACGCTGTGCCTTGAGCAGCCGACCTGACAGCGGCCGCCATCACCCCCGACCGGGCCGGTTCCTGATCCGTTAGCGGATCGCGGTCAGACGCCGCGCGCGCGGTCTTGCTTGAATTTCTTGACGAAGTCCTGGAAGGTGCCGGCATCGATGGCGTCGCGCATCTCCTGCATCAACTGCAGGTAGTAGTGCAGGTTGTGCACCGTGTTCATGCGCGCGCCCAGGATCTCGCCGGCGCGATGCAGGTGGTGCAGGTAGGCGCGCGAGAAGTTCTTGCAGGCGTAGCAGTCGCAGGTCTCGTCGTAGGGACGCTCGTCATCCTTGTACTTGGCGTTCTTGATCTTGACGTCGCCGTAGCGCGTGAAGATCCAGCCATTGCGCGCATTGCGGGTGGGCATGACGCAATCGAACATGTCCACGCCATTGGCCACGCCTTCGACCAGGTCTTCGGGCGTACCCACGCCCATCAGGTAGTGCGGTTTGTTGGCCGGCAGACGCGGGCCGACGTGTTCCAGCACGCGCATCATGTCTTCCTTGGGCTCGCCCACCGACAGGCCGCCGATGGCGAAGCCGTCGAAACCGAGCTCTTCCAGCCCGGCCAGCGACTCGTCGCGCAGGCCTTCGAACATGCCGCCCTGGACGATGCCGAAGAGCGCATTGGGATTCTCGCCGCGATCGAATTCATCCTTGGAGCGCTTGGCCCAGCGCAGCGACATGCGCATGGACTTGCCGGCTTCCTCGCGGGTGGCGGGACGACCGTCGATCTCGTAGGGGGTGCACTCGTCGAACTGCATGACGATGTCGGAGTTGAGCACGCGCTGGATCTGCATGGAGATCTCGGGCGAGAGGAACAGGCGGTCGCCGTTGATGGGCGAAGCGAAGTGCACGCCCTCCTCGGTGATCTTGCGCATCTCGCCCAGCGAAAACACCTGGAAGCCGCCGGAGTCGGTCAGGATGGGCTTGTCCCAGCCGATGAACTTGTGCAGGCCACCGAACTTGCCGACCACCTCCAGGCCCGGGCGCAACCACAGGTGGAAGGTGTTGCCGAGGATGATCTGGGCATTGATCTCGTTGAGTTCCAGCGGCGACATGGCCTTGACCGAACCATAGGTGCCCACCGGCATGAAGATGGGCGTCTCGACGGTGCCGTGGTTGAGTTTGACACGGCCACGGCGGGCACGGCCGTCGGTCTTCAGGAGCGTGAATTCCAGCATGGGGATCTCGATATCTAGAGGGTCAGGTGCGGGTCAGCAACATGGCGTCGCCATAGCTGAAGAAGCGGTAGTGCTGCGCAATCGCATGGGCATAGGCCGCGCGGATGTGATCGTAGCCGGCAAAGGCCGACACCAGCATCAGCAAGGTCGATTTGGGCAGGTGGAAGTTGGTCACCAGCTGGTCCACGGTCTTGAAGGTGTAGCCGGGCGTGATGAAGAGCTGCGTATCGGCACTGCCGGCCTGCAGCTGGCCGCTTTGCGAGCCGGACTCCAGCGCCCGCATGCTGGTGGTGCCCACCGCTACCACCCGGCCGCCGGCGGCGTGGGTGGCGCGCACGGCGTCGACGGTCTCCTGCGAAATGGTGTACCACTCGCTGTGCATCTTGTGTTGCGACAGGTCTTCCACCCGCACCGGCTGGAAGGTGCCCGCGCCCACATGCAGGGTCACGAAGGCTTGCTTGACGCCACGCGCGGCCAGTCGCTCCAGCAAGGGCTGGTCGAAATGCAGGCCGGCCGTGGGGGCTGCCACGGCACCGGGTTCGCGGGCATAGACGGTCTGGTAGCGGGTCTCGTCGTAGGCATCGGCTTCGTGGTCGATGTAGGGAGGCAGCGGCAGGCTGCCGTACTGCTCCAGCAACTCGAAGACGTCGGTGGGGAAATGCAGCGTATAG
>JAFAMT010000009.1 GCA_019233085.1 Herbaspirillum sp. | reverse complement strand
TTCATGGCATTCAAATTCGGGAATTATTTCTTCTTCTTGTTCACGGCTTCCTTGAAAGCCTTGCCAGCCGAGAACTTGACGGTGGTCGCAGCAGCGATCTTGATCTCTTCGCCGGTTTGCGGGTTACGGCCGGTGCGGGCAGCACGCTTGCCGGTCGAGAAGGAACCGAAGCCAACCAATTGCACGGTATCGCCCTTGGTCACGGCCTTGATGATGTTCTCGATGACGGAGTCCAGCGCGCGCTGGGCTGCAGCCTTGGAGATCTCGGTGTCGGCGGCGATAACGTCAACCAATTCAGATTTGTTCACTTTAAAATTCCTTTCACTGTTAAGGTGCCGAGATTTTAGCACTGGAATGAGGCGGATCAGCAAGCCCTATCTGCGTTTTCAGCCGATTTGACCTGTTCGTGGCCCGACCTCGATTGAAAAAAATCGATGTGCTTTTCAGCGCTGGCGAACGGCTTGGAAAAAAACCGTCAGGCTTATCGATATTCCCAAAGACACGGATAGTAAAAGTAGGTCCCCGAAGAAGTCAAAGCAAAAACGCATGCGGACTTGGATTTGACGACGATTTGATCTGCTTTTACCCGGGAAGAGCAGAAATTTCCGCCTATCCTGAAACTAAAGTCGCGGTGCAAAATCAATGTCGATTTCTCTTTCCGCTCGCCTGTCCGGTTCGACTTCCAATGGCCATTGCGGCTAGTCCGCGGCTGCCCGGAAACTGTGCATGGCAACTCGCCCATGCCGCGCAAATGCCCGCCGTTACGCAATTTTGACGATAAACACATGTGTATATCTCAGGTTGCACCTTTAATGTAAATCCTAAGTCCTTCTTTTTTCTCGAAAAACTTCGAAAAACGGGTTTTTAAGGAGTTGAGCTAAGTCTTTGACTTTATTGGCAAAATCCCGGTTTTTGGACACGTATACCGCTTGACCTGTCATAGTGCATCCTCTAAAGTGGGCGGCAGTGTCAAAAAGTGTTTTTTTGTGGGGCATTTTGCAAATCCTATTGCATTTGTCTGAATGACAAGACGCTGAAAAACACCCCCGATCAGCAATCTCGCTCGCCACCGGCGAAGGAAGAAACGACAGTGTTCCAGGGCGCGTCAGCACTCAATCTCGATGCCAAAGGACGGATGACCATTCCGGCCAAGCATCGTGACGCCCTGGTGGTGCAGTGCGAGGGCCGTGCCACCGTCACGCGCCATCCGCATGGTTGCCTGTTGTTCTTTCCCCGTCCGACCTGGGAGACGCATCGCGAACAGATCGCCAACTGGCCGATGTCGGCCCGTGCCTGGCAGCGCATCTTCCTGGGCAATGCCCAGGATGTGGAGCTCGACGGCGCCGGTCGCATCCTGATCGCGCCGGAGTTGCGCGCTGCCGTTGGTCTGCAGCGCGACGTGATGTTGCTGGGCATGGGTAGTCATTTCGAGATCTGGGATGCCGTCAAGCTGGCCGAGAGTGAAGCCGAGGCTGTGGCGGGTGGCATGCCGGATGTGTTGAGTAATTTTTCCTTCTGACGGCCGCACAAGATGAATCTGCAACCGGTGCCCGAACTGCAGCACCGCACCGTGCTGTTGGAAGAAGCCGTGGACGCGCTGGCCATCGAGGGCGAGCGCGCCAACGGCATCTATCTGGACGGGACCTTCGGTCGCGGCGGTCACAGCCGCGCCATCCTGTCCAAGCTGGGCCCGCGCGGCCGGCTGATCGCATTTGACAAGGACCCGTTGGCCATCGCCACGGCGCAGAAGATCGAGGACGCACGTTTCAGTATCGTGCACGACAGCTTCGCGACCCTGGATGAAGCCCTTGCCGCTCGCGGCATTGCCCAGGTCGACGGGGTATTGATGGATTTGGGCATTTCGTCGCCGCAGGTGGATGACGCTGCACGCGGCTTCAGCTTTCGCCTGGATGGCCCGCTGGACATGCGCATGGATACCACACGCGGTGTGTCGGCAGCGGATTGGCTGGCAACGGCAGATGAACAGCAGATTGCAAAGGTGATACGAGATTATGGGGAAGAACGGTTTGCTCTTCAGATTGCAAAGAAGATTGTTGCTGGCCGGGCAATCGAGCCAATTTCAAGCACACGACAGCTTGCCGCGCTCGTGGCACAAGCCGTCAAAACCCGCGAGAAAGGCAAAGACCCGGCCACTCGTACCTTTCAGGCTGTACGGATTTTCGTCAATCAAGAGCTTGAAGAACTCGAAGTAGGACTGGAAAAAGCGTATCGGCAGATGGCGCAGCACGGGAGATTGGTCGTGATCAGCTTTCACTCGCTGGAAGATCGCATCGTCAAGCAGTTCATGGCCTCCAAGGCCCATGCACCGCAGCCCGACCGTCGCCTGCCGATCCGTGCCGCCGACCTGCCGCGTGCCGACGCGCGCCTGCTGGCGCGGGTCATGCCCAGCGACGCCGAGGTCGAGTCCAATCCGCGTGCCCGCTCGGCGGTCATGCGTGGCCTTGAGCGCGTCACGCCTGTCGCACCCTCCACCTCCGCACCGGGAGCCCTGGCATGACCGGGCGCCTGTGCCTTCTGCTGACCATCATGCTGGTGGGTTGCGCGCTGTCGGTTGTCAGCGCCCAGTACAAGGCACGCAGCCTGTTCATCGAACTGGAGCGCTCCCAGAGCGCGGCGCGCCAGCTCGACGTGGACTGGGCGCAATTGCAGCTGGACCAGTCCACGCTGGGCAAGAATGCCCGCATCGAGGAACTGGCCCGGCGCGACCTGGGCATGGTGCCGCTGACTGCGGCGCGCACCCAATACCTGACCGTGGGGGCTAAATGACCAAGATGCCCCCCCGCACCAATGTGTCCGGCGGCCGTGTGGCAGCCTCCAAGGGTGTAGCCTTCTCGTCCAATCCCATTCTGCAGGTCAAGCTGCCGGCGTGGCGCTCGCGCTTCGTCATGTTCGCCCTGTTCATCGCCTTCGTGGCGCTGGCGGCGCGGGCCTTCTGGCTGCAGGGCGTTTCGACCGACTTCCTGCAGAAGCAGGGCGCCTCGCGCTACGCGCGCACGCTGGAATTGCCCGCCACGCGCGGCAAGATCACCGACCGTAATGGCCAGGTGCTGGCCTCGTCGGTGCCGGTCAAGGCGATCTGGGCCATTCCTGAAGACGTGCAGGCGGCCCCCAAGGAAAAGCTGGTCGAGCTGGCCAAGCTGCTGGAGATGAGCGACGCCGACCTGCGCAAGAAGCTCGATTCGGACCGCAGCTTCGTCTACCTCAAGCGCCAGGTCGAGCAGGATACCGCCGACAAGATCGTCAAGCTGGGCATTCCCGGCATCGAGACCCGCAAGGAATACAAGCGCTTCTACCCCGAAGGCGACGTGATGGCGCACGTGGTCGGCTTCACCAACGTCGAGGATGCCGGCCAGGACGGCATGGAGCTGGCCGCCCAGAAGACGCTGGCCGGCGTGACCGGCAGCCGCCGCGTCATCAAGGATCGCCTGGGACGCGTGGTGGAAGACATCGAATCCATCCGCGAGCCACATGACGGCCGCGACCTGACCCTGTCCATCGACAGCAAGATCCAGTACATCGCCTTCACCCAGCTGAAGGAAGCCGTCGAGAAGTTCAAGGCCAAGGCCGGCGGCATCATCGTGGTCGACGCCAAGACCGGCGAGGTGCTGGCCCTGGCCAACATGCCGACCTATAACCCCAATGACCGTTCCGTGCTGACCGGCGCGCAGCTGCGCAACCGCGTGGTCACCGATACCTTCGAGCCGGGTTCGACCCTGAAGCCCTTTACCGTGGCGCTGGCGCTGGATACCCACCGCGTCACGCCCGCCACCGTGTTCCAGACCGCTCCCGGCAAGATGACCATCGGCACGGCCACCATCGGCGACTCGCATGCGCACGGTCCGCTGACGGTGGCGCAGATCATCGAGAAATCCTCCAACATCGGCACCGCCAAGATCGCGCTGGGTATGCCGCCCGAAGAGATGTGGGAGATGTTCACCACGGTGGGCTTCGGCCAGCAGCCCAAGTTCGGCTTCCCCGGCGCGGTGGCTGGCCGGGTGCGTCCGTACAAGTCCTGGCGTCCCATCGAGCAGGCCACGATGAGCTACGGCCACGGCATCTCGGTATCGCTGATCCAGCTGGCGCATGCCTACCTGATCTTCGCCCGCAATGGCGACATCATTCCGCTGTCCTTCACCAAGGTCACCGATTCGCCCATCGGCCAGCGCGTGATCGCTGCCGATACCGCCCTGCAGATGCGCCGCATGCTGGAAACCGTGGTGGCGCCGGGCGGCACGGCTCCCCAGGCCCAGGTGCCGGGCTATCGCGTGGGCGGCAAGACCGGTACCGCCTACAAGATCGAGGGCGGCAAGTATGTGCGCAAGTATGTGGCGTCCTTCTCGGGTATCGCCCCGATGTCGGATCCGCGCCTGATCATCTCGGTGATGATCGACGAGCCGCAAGGCCAGCACTACGGCGGCCCGGTGGCCGGCCCGGTGTTTGCCAACGTGGCCGCCAATGCGCTGCGCGCCCTGAACGTACCGCCGGATTCCAGCGTGACCAATATCATCATTCCCAAAGAACCCCTTGAGGAGAGCATGTGATGCCTGAGCGCGTTGCTACCCTCCAAGAGATCGACGCCTGGCTGCGCCAGGTTGCGCCCGCCGCGCAATTGACCTCCGACTCGCGCCGCGTGGCGCCGGGTGACGTGTTCTTCGCCTACGTGGGCGATGCCGATGGCCGCTCTTATATAGCAGACGCTGTCGAGCGCGGCGCCGCCGCCGTGGTCTATGAAGCCGCCGGCTACACCTGGCCGGCCCTGGTCGACCTGCCGCACCTGGCCGTGCCTGACTTGAAGACCAAGGCTGGCGAGATCGCCGCGGCCTGGTATGGCCACCCTGACCAGAACATGCTGACCGTGGCCGTGACCGGCACCAACGGCAAGACCTCCTGCGCTTACTGGCTGGGCATCGCGCTGTCGCGCCTGGCCGGTGCCGGACAGCCGGGCCTGGCCGGCGTGATCGGTACCCTGGGCGTGGGCATCTTCCAGGGCGGCAAGCCGCAAGGCTTCGACGCGACCGGCTATACCACGCCGGATGCGGTGCTGTTGCAGCGTAGCCTGTCCAGGCTGGCCAAGGCCCGCGTGGGCGCGCTGGCCATCGAGGCTTCCTCCATCGGCCTGGCGCAGGGGCGCATGAACGGCATGCATGTCGACGTGGCCCTGCTGACCAATTTCACGCGTGATCACCTGGATTTCCATGGTGACATGCAGACCTACGAAGACGCCAAGCGCCAGCTGTTCCAGTGGCCGGGCCTGAAGCACGCCGTGGTCAACCTGGATGATCCGATGGGGCTGCGCCTGCTGCCTCTGCTGGCACAGCGCCAGGTACCGGTGATCGGCTATTCGATCGCCGACGAGGCCAAGGACGCGACCCGTGCCGAGCACATTCCCGCCGCTACCGCCGGGGCCACGCTGCTGGCCAGCCATGTGCGCAGTAGCCACGCCGGCACGGTGTTCCAGGTCGATTCGCCCTTCGGTAGCGGCCAGGTCAAGATCCAGCTGGTGGGCCGCTTCAATGTCAGCAACGTGCTGGGCATCATGGGCGTGCTGCTTTCGCAGGGCCTGGCCTGGGATGCCGTGGTCGGTGCCGCTGCCGCGCTGACGGCGCCTCCCGGCCGCATGCAGCAGTTCGGTGGACCCGACGTGCCGCTGATCGTCATCGACTATGCCCACACCCCGGACGCGCTGGACAAGACCCTGTCCACCCTGCGCCAGGTGGCCACCCAGCGTGGTGGGCAGCTGTGGTGCGTGTTCGGCTGCGGTGGCGACCGTGACCCGGGCAAGCGCCCGCAGATGGGCCAGATCGCCGAGCAGGCCGACCAGGTGGTGCTCACCAGCGACAACCCGCGCAGCGAAGATCCGCAAGCCATCATCGACCAGATCCGCGCCGGCATGAGCCGCGTCGAGCCGGTCCAGTTGCCTGATCGCGCCGGCGCCATCCTGTGGGCCATCCGCCACGCCACCAAGGCCGATGTGGTCCTGCTGGCTGGCAAGGGTCATGAGGCCTACCAGGAAATCGCCGGCAAGAAGCTGCCCTTCCTCGATGCCGACCATGTTGCCCTGGCGCTGGCTGCGCGTTCGACCATGATGGGAGGGGCATGATGCGATTCGACTTCCGCCAGATGCTGGAATGGATCCGCGCCGCCGAAGCAGCCGCCTCGGCGCATGTCACCCCGGCTGTGGCCAATGCCCCGGCCGGCGCGCTGGAATTGAATGGCGTCGTCACCGACAGTCGTGCCGTGCAACCCGGCAATGTCTTTGTCGCCCTGCGTGGCGAACGCTTCGACGCGCACGACTTCCTCGACGCCGTGGTCGCCCAGGGCGCCTCGGCGGTGGTGGTCGAGCGGGTGCCGGCGGGCCTGGCCGTGCCGGCCATCGTGGTCCCGGATAGCCGTGTCGCCCTGGGCCAGATCGCCCACGGCTGGCGCAGCGCGCATGCGATCCCGGTGATCGGCGTGACCGGCAGCAACGGCAAGACCACCGTCAAGGAAATGATCGCGGCCATCCTCGCGGCAGCCTTCGGGGAAGACGGCTACCTGGCCACGCGCGGCAACTTCAACAACGAGATCGGCGTGCCGCTGACACTTTTCCGTCTGCAGGCGCAGCACCAGGCGGCCGTCATCGAGATGGGCATGAACCATCCGGGCGAGATCGCGGTGCTCTCGCGCATTGCCGCGCCCACGCTGGGCCTGGTCAACAATGCCCAGCGCGAGCACCAGGAATTCATGACATCGGTGGAAGCCGTGGCGCGTGAAAACGGCGCTGTGATCCGCCACCTGCCGGCCGATGGCGTGGCGGTGTTCCCTGACGATGACGATTTCACGGCGCTGTGGCGCGAGGAATCCGGCGCGCGCCGCGTGCTGACCTTCGGGCTGTCGACGCATGCCGATGTCAGCGCGCGCTACCAGTCGGGCGTTTTCGGCAGCACGCTGCAGGTCACGGTCAAGGGCCCGGTGGTGTCGCCGGCACAGTTCAAGGTCGAGCTGGCCGCGGTGGGCGAACACAATGTGCGCAATGCGCTGGCCGCTGCGGCTTGCGCGCTGGGCGCGGGTATCCCGGTCGAGGCCGTGGTGCGCGGGCTGGAAAGCTTTGCCCCGGTCAATGGCCGCCTGCAACGCAAGCAAGCCATCAGCGGCGCCCTGGTGATCGACGACACCTACAACGCCAACCCCGACTCCGTGCGCGCGGCCATCGACGTGCTGGCCGCCATCGAGGGGCCGCGCCTGCTGGTGCTGGGCGACATGGGCGAGGTCGGCGACCAGGGGCCGCAGTTCCATGCCGAGATTGGCGCCTATGCGCGCAGCCGGGGTATCCCGTTGTTCTTCGGCCTGGGCGAACTGACGAAACACGCCATCGATGCGTATGGCGATGCACGACAGGGTGTAGCACAGGCAATACATTTCGACGACATCGCGGCCCTCAATGCCGCGGTGGCGCAGGCCGCGCCGCAAGGCGCGACCGTTT
>JAFAMT010000205.1 GCA_019233085.1 Herbaspirillum sp. | reverse complement strand
GCAGGGGAGCAGGGCGCCATCGACGCCGTCGACGAATACCTGCTCTACCAGACCCTGGTGGGCGCCTGGCCCGATAACCTGCGCGTGGGCGACGACGACCTAGCCGCGCTGGACGAACTGGCCGAGCGGGTCGTCGCCTGGCAACGCAAGGCCTTGCGCGAGGCCAAGCGCCGCAGCGACTGGGTGGCCCCGCAAGAGGCCTATGAAGCCGCGTGCGAGCGCTTTGCACGAGCCTTGCTGTGCGACCCAGGCCTGGACCCGCGCCACCACCCCTTCCTGATCGAGCTGGAACAGTTCGTGCGCCGGCTGGCGCCGCTGGGGGCCATCAACAGCCTTTCGCAGACCATGCTCAAGCTGTGCACGCCGGGCGTGCCGGATTTCTTCCAGGGCAGCGAGGCATGGGATTTCAGCATGGTGGACCCGGACAACCGGCGCCCCGTCGATTTCGCCCTGCGCAGTCGCCGCCTGGATGCGGCCGTGCAGCGGCCGGTATCCCTGCGCGACTGGCAGGAGGGAGGCGCCAAGCAGCAACTGATCCACGCGGTATTGCAATACCGGCGCCGGCATGCCGAGGTGTTCGCCACGGGCACCTATGTGGCGCTGTCCACCCACGGCAAGCTGGCACGGCACGTGATGGCCTTCGCCCGTGTGCTGCCTGTCACATCGGGCGATGCGCCGGAGGCGGAGGAGGGTGGCCAGGTATTGGTCGTGGTCTGCACCCGCCTGGCCGGGCATCTGCTGTCCTTTGACGGTCAGCGCGACGAGGCCCTGCCACTGGTGGCAGCGCAGGCCTGGGGCGATACCCGCATCGCGTTGCCAGCGCAGCTATCGCATGCCGGCAGTAAGGCAATGCGCCAGTGGCGCAGCGTCCTCACCAGCGGACAGGGCAGGCTGGAGGAATGCGCGATGGCCGATGGCGAGCGTGGCGGGACCATTGCGGTCGGCGAGATCCTGGGCAGCCTGCCGGTGGAATTGCTGGCCTTGCAGATCAGTTGAGCGGACGCTGGCGCAGCGACCCGGCAGGGGGGATGTCATGGACCGTGCTCAGCCACCATTGCTGAGCCGGTTCAGTACCTTGCTCCATACCGCATCTGCGCGCGTGAGAAAGCGGTTGACGGTCACGCCCTGTGACGGACCAGGCTTGGCTGCCTTGGCCTTGTCGGCGGCCGCTGAGGTGGCTGCGGCCTTTGCCGCTGCGGAGATATTGACGCTGGTCTTGGGTGGAGGCTGCACCGGCTGTGGATGGACCTGGGTATTGCCGCCGGAAGTGACCCGCACGGGCGGCCGACTGCGTGGAGCCGATACCGGATTCATGAACATGCACTTCTCCCTGGGAATGGCGGCAGGATCGCTCGCCTTCGTAGCGAGATTAGTCCTTGAAAACACCCAAAGGCTGCCATTTGCTGACCTGGCGGAAGTGAATGCCGACGCGGGCTGACCGGGCTTGTCGAAGAGCGTCGCAAGCCGCTGCCTCATCGCATGTTGCAATGCGGTAATTTCCGTTTTTCCTACAGGCAAATGGGCCTCAGTCCTATGTTGTCAGGCGCCGGGCCGCCGCTAACATCCCCCGAGAACTGCACGCCGCCCGCCCCGCTGCACGGGCGTGCGGCGTGTGATTTTCGCCAACCGTTGGCGCTGGGCGTGGCGATGTTGCGCAAATTTCCGAGCCCGATGCAAGCACTGATGCGCTGCATCAGAAATGTCGCCATCATCGTCATTACGCCCCCTGAACATCCAGCCCGAGGAGCCCTCCCCATGACTAGCTTACCCGCCGCCGACCTGCAGTTACCGCTGTTCGTGTATGCCCAGAAGGACGACCTGACTGGCAAGAGCGCATGGATCGCGCTGCAGGAACATCATCGCGAGCGCGCCCGCCATTTCCGCCTCGACCGGCTGTTTGCCGCCGATGACAAACGCGGCGAGCGCTTCACCGCCGAAGCGGTGGGGATCTACCTGGATTATTCCAAGAACCTGGTCACCAGCGAGACCATGGTGTTGCTGATGCAACTGGCGCGCCAGTGCGGGCTGCAGGATCGCATCGATGCCATGTACCGTGGCGAGCGCATCAATCTCACCGAGGATCGCGCGGTGCTGCATACGGCCTTGCGCCTGCCGGCCCACGAGCGTCTGGTGGTCGACGGCGAGGACGTGGTGGCCCAGGTGCAGGAGGTGCTGGGCCGCATGGAAACCTTCGCCACCAAGGTACGCAACGGCCAGTGGCTGGGCCACACAGGACGGCCGATCCGCCATGTGGTCAATATCGGCATCGGCGGTTCCGACCTGGGGCCGATGATGGCGCATGAGGCTTTGCGCCATTACAGCCAGCGCGAGCTGTCGCTGCATTTCCTCTCGGACGTGGATGGCGCGGCACTGCTGGAGACGGTGCGCGATCTGCCGGCGCAGGAGACCCTCTTCATCGTCTGCTCCAAGACCTTCACCACGCTGGAAACCATCACCAACGCCAATGCCGCACGCCAGTGGCTGGTGCAGCAACTGGGCGACGAGCAGGCCGTGGCCCGGCACTTCGTCGGGGTGACCACCAATATCGAGGAGGCGAGCCGCTTCGGTATCGATCCGCACAACATGTTCGGGTTCTGGGATTGGGTTGGCGGGCGTTATTCGATGACCAGTGCCGTCGGCCTGTCGACCATGATCGCCATCGGGCCGCAGCACTTCCGCGAGTTGCTGGCGGGCTTTCATGCGATGGACGAGCATTTCCGCAGCACCCCGCTGGAGCGCAACCTGCCGGCCATCCTCGGCATGCTCACGGTCTGGTACACCAATTTCTTTGGCGCGGCCAGCCAGGCGGTGCTGCCTTACAGCCAGTATCTCAAGCGCCTGCCGGCCTACCTGCAACAGCTCACCATGGAGAGCAATGGCAAGCACATCGACGTCAACGGCCAGCAGGTCGGCTACCAGACATCGCCCGTCTACTGGGGCGACAATGGCATCAACGGTCAACATTCGTTCTACCAGATGCTGCACCAGGGCAGGCAATTGGTACCTTGCGATTTCATCGGCTTCTGCCGACCGCTGGAGGCGCTCGGTCAGCAACACGACTGGCTGATGGCCAACATGTTCGCCCAGGGCGAGGCGCTGGCCTTTGGCAAGAGTGCCCAGCAGGTGCGCGAAGAGGGAACTCCCGAGGCGCTGGTGCCGCACCGTGTCTTCGATGGCAACCGGCCCAGCAACAGCATGCTGATCGACCGCCTCACGCCCTATAGCCTGGGTACGCTGGTGGCCTTGTACGAGCACAGCGTCTTTACCCAGGGCGTGATCTGGAATATCGATTCCTTCGACCAGTGGGGCGTAGAGCTGGGCAAGCAATTGGCCAAGCGCACGGCACGCCAGTTGATCGATCACCAGCAGCCCTTGCATCACGACAGCTCCACCAATGCCCTGATCCACCGCTATCGCGCCAGCAACCGGCCGGTCGGGGGCCAGGCCAGGGCCGCCTGAGGGCGCCCGACGTTCGTCCATCCGCCTGCCAGGTGAAGCATGTCAGCCCGGAGACCTGGTGTCTCCGGGCTTTTTTCGTGATGGGCACCGCGGATGAAAACATCATGGACGCAACGTATCTTTGTGAGTTTATAATTGTCCGTAATAATTGGTTAACGGAAATGCACCCGCAATGTTGGCGATCTGCCAAGGCTGCATTTCCGCTGCGGCATGATGGTGTGCAGCGATAGGGGAATTGCCGACAGGGGGCGTTGGGCAGCAGGCAGGGCCGCGCCAGAGAACAGGCCATCCAGCGACGAGGGCACATGAGACTACTGACCAAGGGCTTGCTGATCGTTGCCATCCCCAGTCTGTTCGAGGTGTTGCTGCTGGCCGCCTTGTTCAAGTTGCAGGGAGATGCTGCCGAGGCTGAACGCTGGGCCGTGCATTCGGTCCAGGTCATCAACCAGGCCGCCGAGGTGCGCGAACCCATGCTGGTGGAGTCGGCCAGCATCCGCAACGCCATCCTGCTCAACCAGTTCGAACCCATCAGCCGCCCGGAGATGTGGTCAGACCTGGAGATCAAGATCGGCGAGCTGTCCCGGCTGGTGTCCGACAATCCTTCGCAGTCGGCCCTGGTGCGCGAGATCCACACCACCATCGGCCAATACCGCAACTGGGCCGACAGTGCGCGTGCCCTGATGCAGCGGGGCCAGCGCGATGAGCTGATCCGCCAGTTGCGGGATGACGAGGGGCCGCACCGGCTTTCCAGTTTCCTTAACCACCTCGACCGCTTTACTGCTGAAGAACGCCACCTGGGCGTGTTGCGCAATGGCGTATTGCAGGCCGCGCGCACCTCCCAGACCTGGTTGCTGATCGCCGCCGTGCTGGGTTCCATCGTGACGGCGGCACTGGCCTCGCTGGCCTTCACCCGCAGTATCGGCAGCCGCATCGCCATCCTGATCGACAATGCCCAGCGCCTGGCCGACGGGCAGGTGCTGGCCGCGCGGATCGAGGGTGACGACGAGATCTGCCAGCTTGACAATGCCCTGCATCGCAGTAGCGAGCGCCTCAACGAGGCTTCCCGGCTGGCACTGATCTATCGCGCCGAGCTGGAACAGCGCGCCGCCGAACTGGCCGAGGTCAACACCGACCTGCGCCAGCAGACCCAGGACAACGAGATGTTCATCTACAGCGTCTCCCACGACCTGCGCTCGCCCCTGGTCAACCTGCAGGGCTTCAGCAAGGAAATCACCCATGCCACCCGCGACCTGGTCGCGGAGGTGGAACGCCTGGCCGTGCCGGAAGCGGACAAGGCCAGGCTGCGCACGCTGGTGCAAGACGATATCGATACCTCGCTGCGCTTCATCCAGAACGCGGTCACCCGGTCCGCCGGCATCATCGATGCCATGTTGCGGCTCTCGCGCATGGGCCGGGTGGAGCTGCAGCCGGCCCTGCTGGATATCAATGCCATCGGCCAGCGCATCGTCTCCGCCATGAGTGGCAGCATACGCGCCAAAGGCGCCGTGGTAGAGATCGAACCCGACCTGCCGGCCGCGTGGGGCGATCCGACGGCCATCGAACAGGTCTTCGGCAACCTGCTGGGCAATGCGGTGAACTACCTCGATCCGGCCCGGGCAGGCCACATCACGCTTGGCGTGGTCAAGGGGGAGCAGGCGGCCGAACCGGGAATGGTGACTTTCTTCGTGCGCGATAACGGCCTGGGGATCCCGGCGGCCTATATGGGCAAGATGTTCATCGCCTTCCAGCGCCTGCACGGCAATGCCGCGCCGGGCGAGGGCATCGGCCTGGCGCTGGTCAAGCGCGTGGTGGAGCGGCATGGGGGGCGTATCTGGGTCGAGTCGGTACAGGGGCAGGGCAGCTGCTTCTTCGTGGCCCTGCCGACAAAGGCAGCGGCCTCGGCGTAAGGGCAGGTCGGACAATCAATCATGTGGAATGGGAACGACATCATGACTACTGAGCAGAGCGTCAATATCATCCTGGTCGAAGACGACGACGGCCATGCCGTCCTGGTGGAAAAGAACCTGCGGCGCGCCGGCCTGGTCAACGGATTCATGCGCTTCAAGGATGGCCAGGAAGCGCTGGATCATTTCTTCCAGGGCGGCCTCCCAAGGGGCGACCTGCAGCAGGTCGTGGTGCTGCTGGACGTGAACATGCCCCGCGTCAATGGGGTGGAGGTGCTGCGGCGGATGAAGGAGGATGCCAGCACCAACGCCATTCCCGTCATCATGCTGACCACCACCGACGACCCGCGCGAGATCGGGCGCTGCTACGAGTATGGCTGCAACGTCTACATCACCAAGCCGGTCGAATACGACGACTTCATCGAGGCGGTACGTCGCCTGGGCTTCTTCCTGCAGGTGGTCAAGCTGCCGGTACTGTCGAACAGCCAGAAGGGAACCGAGTCACGATGACCGCCAGTACTGCCCATGTCCTGATCCTGGAAGACGACGATGGCTTGCTGGCGCTTGCCAGCCGGGTCTTGCGCAAGCACGGCCACCGTGTCACCGCAGTGGCCCAGTCCGAGGCGGCGCGCGAGGCCGTGGCGCTGGAGTTGCCCGATCTGCTCATCGTCGACTACAACCTGCAGGCGCTCGACAGCGGCCTGGATTTCTTCCGCGGCCTGCGCGCCGATGGCATCGGCATCCCCGCCATCATGGTCTCGGGGGTGTCGGATGAATTGCGCATCATCGAGGCCTTGCGCGCGGGGGTGGCCGATGTCCTGCCCAAGACCAACGATTACCTGGATTACCTGCCTGAGGCGGTCGACCGCGTGCTGCAGCAGCGGGAGCTGCAGCGGCAGGCGGAACTGGCGGCGCGCTTGCAGTCCGAACGCATGATCGGCCTCAAGGATGAGTTCGTGGCCACGCTCTCGCATGAATTGCGCACGCCTCTCAACGCCATCCTCGGCTGGGTGCAATATCTGCAGCGCGACGCATCCGATCCGGAGCAGTTGCGCCGGGGGCTGGAGGTCATCGAGCGCAATGCCCTGGCACAGTCGCAGATGGTGGAGGAGTTGCTGGACATGAGCCGTATCCTCTCCGGCAAGCTGCGCATGGACGTGCAACGCATGGACCTGGCTACGGTGGTGCGGGAAGCCATCGCCACGGTGCAGGCGGCTGCAGACGCCAAGGAAATCGCCATCACCACCGAGCTGGCCGCAGGCAGCCTGGTGCTTGGCGATCCGGCGCGGCTGCAGCAGGTCGTCTGGAACCTGCTGGCCAATGCCATCAAGTTCACGCCACGGCACGGGCAGGTCGCAGTCACGCTGAACCAGCGCGGCGACGAACTGGAGCTGGTGGTGGCCGACAATGGCGAGGGCATCGAGCCGGCGTTCCTGGCGCATGTCTTCGAACGCTTCAGCCAGGAGAATGACCACGGTGTGCGCAACACCACCGGGTTGGGTCTGGGCCTGTCGATTGCACGCCAGCTGGTGGAGTCGCACGGCGGGCGCATGCGCGCCGAGAGCGCCGGGCACGGTCAGGGGGCGAGCTTCCATGTCTATCTGCCCTTGCTGCCGGACGAGCCTTCACCCCAGCCTTGAGCAGTGGTGGCGTGTGGTGCTGGCGAGGTCGCAGTGAAACGGATATTGCTGGTGGTCGCTGCTCATCGGTGCTGACACCATATCTTCAAAGCTGATGGCCTCGTATCGCGGCAGCAGCAATCCTTGTCGCAGGGAAATGGCACCGCAGGAGTGCCATGTTGTTTCTGTGCGTCAGTGATCAATTTTTTATCGTCGACAGACAGGGTCACGACGCTCCGTGACGTCTCGCCAGCGCGACCGCTTTCGCTTTGTCCTACACGTTTATCCGGTGCAGTCCGATAGGACTCATCCGCACCAGGTCCTAATATCGCCGTGGAAATCGCCGTCATTGTGCAGCGATCTGGAGGATTGTGGCGCGGTGTGCCGGCGCACCCGGATGGCGTGCGCACGATGCGATGCTGCCGACCGGAAACGTCCAGTGATGATGCGAGGAAAAAACAGGCGCGGTGCATGCGACGAGTCCTTCACACCCCTCTTCCAGTTTTGCGCGTTCGGGATAAAATGAAGTCGTCGGAAAGCACAGCGTACGGGATAGCACAGGGAGTCAATCAGTATGCTGGCGATG
>JAFAMT010000198.1 GCA_019233085.1 Herbaspirillum sp. | reverse complement strand
ATGGACGTGGTCAAGACGGCGGTGGAAAAGCATCGCGGCACCATCCGCATCGACTCCACCATCGGCAAGGGCACCAAGTTCTCGATCCGCCTGCCCATCGAACTGTCGATCATCCCGACCATGCTGGTGCGCTGCGCCGGCGCGCCGTTGGCCCTGCCGATGGCGGTGGTCGAACGCGTGGTGGAACTGCCGGAAACCTTCGACGAAGTCGGCGGCGCCCCGGTGCTGCGCGACCAGGGTCGTCCGCTGCCGGTCAATTCGCTGGCCGGCGTGCTGGGTTACGAACCAGGCAATGAGCGTGTGGGCATCGTCATGGCGGTGCCGCACCCGTACATCCTGGGGGTGGAATCCGTGGAAGGCACGGCCGACCTGGTGATCAAGCCGCTGACGGCCATACACACCGCCGGCATCACTGGTACGGCCCGCTCGGCCGAGGGCGAACTGGTACTGGTGGTGGGCCTGTCCTTCCTGCTGGATGGCTGCCGCGACATGGAACGTACTGCCGTGGCATAAAGCGGTATTGCAGTACGCTCAAGGCAAAACGGCCGGATCCTCATCGATCCGGCCGTTTTGTTTTTTCGTCCATCAATTTAATGGCTTAGAGCTCGTACATGTCCTTCTCGCCCTCCATCACCTGGGCGATCAGCTTGCGGTTCAGGGTCGGTGCCAGCAATTCGATGAAGGTATAGACATAGCCGCGCAGGTAGGCGCCCTGCTTCAAGGCCACGCGCGAGACATTGGTGCCGAACAGGTGCCCGGCCGCAATGGCGCGCAGGCCGCGGTCGCGCTCGGCATCGAAGGCGATGCCGGCGATGATGCCCACGCCCATGCCCAGCTCCACATAGGTCTTGATGACGTCGGCATCGATGGCTTCGAGCACCACGTCGGGCTTGAGATGGCGCAGCGAGAAGGCATGATCGATCTTGCTGCGGCCGCTGAAGGCCGAGTCATAGGTGATCAGCGGATTGGCCGCGATCTCTTCCAGCGTCAGGCTCTTGGATTGCAGCAGCGGATGCTCCGGCGGCACCACCACCACATGCTCCCACTGGTAACACGGCAAGGACACCAGGCCCTCGCCGGAGGCCAGTGCCTCGGTGGCGATGGCGATGTCGGCCTGGTCGTTGCGCACCATCTCGGTGATCTGCTTGGGATTGCCCTGCAGCAAGGAAAGATGCACCTTGGGATACTTCTGCGTGAAGGCCTGCACCACCTTGGGCAAGGCATAGCGCGCCTGGGTGTGGGTGGTGGCGATAGTGAAGCTGCCGCTGTCGTGGGCGGCGAACTCCTTGCCGATGCGCTTCAAGCCATCGACTTCCTGCATGATCAGCTCCACCGAGCGCAACACCGCCCGGCCCGGCTCGGTCAGGCCGCGGATGCGCTTGCCATGGCGGGTGAAGATATCCACACCCAGTTCCTCTTCCAGCTCGATGATGGCCTTGGAGACGCCCGGCTGGGAGGTATACAAGGCCTTGGCGGCCTCGGTAAGGTTGAAATTCTGGCGTACCGCTTCGCGTACAAAGCGGAATTGGTGAAGATTCATGAGCAAAATCCTTCGCTTCTACACAGCGTGGCGCCCACGCCCGGAAAGCGATCGCCAGCCTCATTTGTATATGCCAAAGGCGTATATAAGCAAATAAATACTATGTAGTTTGGTTTGAAACATAAGTTTATTACGATTCGCAGACTAATGGGCGAGGTGTTATGACTGTTTCTTATGTAGTAAGCGGATTTGCCGTGGGACTGCTGGTCGGACTGACCGGGGTCGGCGGCGGCTCGCTCATGACGCCCCTGTTGACCTTGCTGTTCGGCATCCATCCGTCGGTGGCGGTGGGTACCGACCTGGCCTTTGCCTCGGTCACCAAGAGTGCCGGCACCCTGGCCCATCGCATCAAGGGTACGGTACGCTGGGACGTGGTACGCCGCCTGTCCTACGGCGCCCTGCCCGCCGCGCTGGTGACCACGCTGCTGTTGAAGCACTTCGGCGCCGTCAGCGAAGGCATCGCCCTGACCATCCGTTATTCGATCGCGATCTCGGTGTTCCTGACCGTGGTGGCGCTGCTGTTCCGCTCGCGTATGCAGGCCTGGCTCAATGCCCACCCGCAACGCCAGCTGCAAGGTGCGACCTTGTCCAACGCCACCATTGCCGCCGGCGCCCTGCTGGGTACGCTGGTGACCATCTCCTCCATCGGCGCCGGGGCCGTGGGCGCGACCTTGCTGGTCTTGCTGTATCCTCGCCTGACGCCGGCCGAAATTGCCGGCACCGACATCGCCTACGCTGTCCCGCTGACGGCCATTGCCGCGCTGGGTCACTGGTGGCTGGGCTCGATCAACTGGGAACTGCTGGCCACGCTGCTGCTGGGCTCGGTACCGGGTATCACCATCGGTTCGCTCGCGGCGCGAGCGGTGCCGGAGAAATTCTTGCGAGGCCTGCTGGCCATTACGCTGACGAGCGTTGCAGTCAAGCTGATTTGGTAGGCTGTTTTTCAATCGGGCGCACCTGACATCCGGGTCGCCCATCAAGACGTTAACAGGGACTATAAGATGTACCGCTATGACCAATACGATCACTTGATCGTCAAAGAGCGAGTTGCACAATACCGGGACCAGGTGCGCCGGCGCCTGTCGGATGAACTCATCGAGGACGAATTCCGTATCCTGCGCCTGCAGAACGGCCTGTACCTGCAACGCCATGCCTACATGCTGCGCATCGCCATCCCCTACGGCATGCTGGCTTCCAAGCAAATGCGCAAGTTCGCCGAGATCGCCGTCAAGTACGACCGCGGCTACGGCCACTTCACCACCCGCCAGAACATCCAGTTCAACTGGATCAAGCTGGAAGAATCCCCCGAGATCCTGGAAGAACTGGCCAGCGTGGAAATGCACGCCATCCAGACCTCCGGCAACTGCATCCGCAACACCACCTCCGACGAGCTGGCTGGCGTGGCCGCCGACGAGATCGTCGATCCGCGCCCGTACGCCGAGCTCATCCGCGAGTGGAGCACCTTCCACCCCGAGTTCGCCTACCTGCCGCGCAAGTTCAAGATCGCCATCAGCGGCGCCGCCGAAGACCGCGCCGCCACCGCCGTGCATGACATCGGCCTGCATGTGCTCAAGAATGAAGCCGGCGAAGTGGGCTTCCGCGTGCTGGTCGGCGGCGGCATGGGCCGCACCCCCATCCTGGGCAGCGTCATCCGTGACTTCCTGCCCTGGAAGCACGCCATGTCCTACCTGGAAGCCATCCTGCGCGTCTACAACCAGTACGGTCGTCGCGACAACATGTACAAGGCGCGCATCAAGATCCTGGTCAAGGCCATCGGCGCCGAGGAGTTTGCGCGCCAGGTCGAGGCCGAATGGGCCGACATCAAGGACGGCCCCTCCACCCTGACCGAGGAAGAATTGCAGCGCGTGGCCAAGTTCTTCACCGACCCGGCCTACGAAACCCTGCCGGCCGTGGATGCCGAATACGAACGCCTCAAGGCCGAGGACCGCGGCTTTGCCAACTGGATCAAGCGCAACGTCAAGGCGCACAAGAAACCTGGCTACGCCGCCGTGCTGCTGTCGCTGAAGAAGCCCGGCGTGCCGCCGGGCGACATCACCGCCGACCAGATGAACTTCGTGGCCGACCTGGCCGACCAGTACAGCTTCGGCGAACTGCGTGTGACCCACGAACAGAACCTGGTGCTGGCCGACGTCAAGCAGTCCGAACTGTACGCCGTATGGAAAGCCGCCAAGTCGCATGGCCTGGCTACCCCCAACATTGGCCTGTTGACCGACATCATCTGCTGCCCCGGCGGCGACTTCTGCTCGCTGGCCAATGCCAAGTCGATCCCGATCGCCCAGGCCATCGCCGAGAAGTTCGAGAACATCGACTTCCAGCATGACATCGGCGATATCGAACTCAACATCTCCGGCTGCATCAACGCCTGCGGTCACCACCACGTGGGCAACATCGGCATCCTGGGCGTGGACAAGGATGGTTCCGAGTGGTACCAGGTCTCGCTGGGCGGTGCCCAGGGCAACGAGTCCTCGATCGGCAAGATCATCGGCCCCTCGTTCTCGGCCACCCAGATGCCCACCGTGATCGATCGCCTGCTGCAGGTCTACGTGCAGCAACGCAATGAGGAAGAACGCTTCATCGATACCGTGCGCCGCATCGGCGTGACGCCGTTCAAGGAATTCGTATACGCAACGCCGATCCGTTCGGCCGACTATGTCGCAGGAGAAGACGCCAATGCCTGAAATCATCAAGAACAAGACCGTCGTCAGTGACGACTGGAGCGTGCTGCGCCTGGCTGAAGGCGAGTCCGCAGAGACCATCACCGTGCCGGCCGGCCGCATCATCGTGCCGCTGAAGGTATGGAAGGCCCAGGCCGAGGCGCTCAAGTCGCGCGCCGAGATCGGTGTCTGGCTGGCCAGCGACGAGCGCCCGGAAGAGTTGAAGGGCCAACTGGAGAGCTTCAAGGTGATCGCGGTGGACTTCCCCAAGTTCGCCGACGGCCGTGGCTATTCCATCGCCTACAACCTGCGCGCCCGCCTGGGCTACACCGGCGAGCTGCGCGCCATCGGCGACGTGCTGCGCGACCAGTTGTTCTACATGCAGCGCGTGGGCTTCGACGCCTTCGCCGTGCGCGCCGACAAGAACATCCACGACGCCGTCAAGGGCCTGACCGACTTCTCCGAGAAGTACCAGACCTCCTGGGACGAGAAGAACCCG
>JAFAMT010000282.1 GCA_019233085.1 Herbaspirillum sp. | reverse complement strand
GGCTTCCTGGGCGCTGTCGTCCTTGCTGTCCGACATCAGCAGGTCCACGTTGAGGAAGTTGGTGCCGTACTTGTAGCCGCTGGCGTGCTGGAAGTTGACAATGTTCTTGCTGATGTCCTGCGTGTTGTACGGCTCTGCAAAGCGGGTGCCGTAACGGTAGCCGATCGAGTTGTCGGCCCAGTCGGCCGCCAGCGTGGCGCCGCTGGCCAGCAACAGGCTGCCCGCCAGCGCAGCCTGGATGCGCAGGGAAGTGTGGTGCATGGTGTCTCCTCCAGTGAATGGATATAAATTATTTATAGGAATGGGTGATGCAAGTTGCCCGGGTCGCCAGCCAGGATGGGCTGGCACGCCGGCGCCGCTTCAGGCCTCTGTTGGAGGAGGAGGCGACGCAGCGCGGATGCGCGCAGCAAGCTGCGCACCGGGTGGTTCCACCGGTTTGGCGCGGCTGCATGGTCTGCGTGGTAGGGCATTATGTCTGCTGGATGGATGGGTGGTATAAGTGGGCTCGTATATGCCTTTGCGGGTAGCGGTATATCATCTGCCGTCATCGCATGCGTCGTGCGTGCGGCCGATACCAACCAGAACCAACCAGACAGGGAAAGGACAACATCATGGGTAAACTGAGCACGCATGTGCTGGATATCACCAAGGGCAAGCCGGGCGTGGGCGTGAAGCTGGCCCTGTATGCCGTCGAGGACGGCCGCAGGACGCTGTTGAAGCAGGCCGTCACCAACAGCGATGGCCGCTGCGACGAGCCGCTGCTGGCCGGCGAGGAAGTCCGGGCCGGCAAGTACGAGCTGGTGTTCGGTGCCGGTGACTATTTCGCCGCCCAGGGCGTGAGCGTGCCGGAACCGCGTTTCGTGGATGAGGTGGTGATCGCCTTCGGCATCGCCGACCCGGCCCAGAACTATCACGTGCCGTTGGTGGTTTCGCCGTGGGCGTATTCGACTTATCGTGGCAGCTGATCAGCGCAGCGGCATTCATCACTGCAGTCGATAAAAAATCCGGTCTTCGCAAGAAGCCGGATTTTTTCTTTTTGGGGCGCTGTTCCGAGAGCGGAGGAGGGCGCCCGCAGGCAGGTCTTCAGAACTCGTTCTGCAATTTCTTGTAGCCCAGCACCAGTTCATTGTTGGTGCGCGCCACGTCCTCGGAGAATTCCGAGGCCGCCACCGACACGCGCGCGATGGTGGAGAGGTCGGTCTTGGGGCCGATGCGCTCGGTGGAGGGCACGTAGAAACCCGGCGGCAGGTCGCAGCCATCGACCACGGCGTTGTGGCGCACTACGCAGCCAGCGCCGATGCTGCAATTGAACAGCACGCTGTTGAAGCCGATGAAGGCGCCGTCGCCTACCTGGCAGGGGCCGTGCACGATGGCGCGGTGGGCGATCGAGGTGCGCTCGCCGATGGTCACGGCCGCGCCCGACTTGGAGTGGATCACCACGCCGTCCTGGATGTTGGAATGGGCGCCGATGACGATGGGCTCCATCTCGCCGTGCTCGTCGACTTCGTCGGCGCGGATGACGGCGTAGGGGCCGATGAAGACGTTCTCGTGGACGATCACCTTGCCGCACAGGATGGCGGTGTGGTCGACGTAGGCGGACTCGTGGACTTGCGGCCGGTGGCCGGATGGGTTGCGGCGAAGCATGGGTCTAATTCTCCTGATGTTGCGATGAGGTCGCGGGCGCGAGGGCTCGCATTCGTGCGTGCACGGTCAATCGGGTAGCGATCATACATGGTCTGTCAAGCACCTGGCCGGAACAGGCCTCCCGGCTTGTATCTTTTGACAATCCGCGCAGCCGGCCCGGGCCAGTTTTGCTTGCCGTCCGTCAAGTCATGTAATATTATTGATAATCATTCTCAAATAATATCGGCTCTCGTTATGATGATAGTAGCGGGATAGCCGCGGCGCGCCAGACGCCTGCCAGGCCTGCAGAGGCCGGCCCGAGGGCGTCATCCCATTTTCCTCATCCCATTCAGAAAGGAATTCATTCATGAAGCGTTTGGCGATCGTCTCCGGCTTGCTCTCTTCACTCATGCTGGCGCTGCCGGCCTCGGCGCACCAGGTCTGGCTGCAGCAGGATGGCAAGGAGGCCAGGCTGTATTTCGGCGAATTCGGCGAGAACCTGCGGGAAGTCTCTCCGGGGCTGCTCGACAAGTTCGTCTCGCCCAGCGCCGTGCTGATCAGCGCGCAGGGCGACCGTACCCTGGAACTGCGCAAGGGTGCCGATGCCTTCAGGCTCTCGGCCAAGGCCGGCAAGGGCGAATCCATCGTGGCCGAGGATGCGCACTATCCGGTCTTCGAGAACAAGCATGCCAGCCCGGCCGTGCGCACCGCATGGACGCCGGCTGCCCGCCTGGTGACTTCCGACGCGGCCCAGGAGCCGCGCCTGACGCTGGACCTGCTGCCCACCGGCAAGCCTGGCCAGTTCAAGGTCAGCTACAAGAACGCGCCGCTGCCCAAGGCCAAGGTCGGCCTGGTGACGCCCTCGGGCTGGATGAAGGAAGCCTATTCCGATGCCCAGGGCCTGGTGCAGTTCGAGTTGCCCTGGCAGGGGACTTACGTGGCCGAAGTCCACCACACCGACAAGAGCGCCGGCGAAAGGGATGGCAGTGCCTATGACACGGCCAGCTTCGTGACCACGCTGTCGCTGGTGCAGGCCAAAGGGATCAAGGCCTTGCCGGCAGCGCCTGCGGCCAAGCCCAACAAGTAAGCACAGCCTAGCCAGCCATGCCTGAGACGACCTCCCGCTCTTGTCGCGGTCCGGCGCTGTATGAGCGCCTGGCCGTGCTCTCGCGCATCGTGGCCGCCGTCGCGGGCGGCTATGTGCTCACCTCCCTGTGCACCATCGTGGCCGCGCGTTATCTGCCCATGGGGCGGGCCGATGCGGTGATGACGGCGACCATGTCGAGCTTCGCCATCTTCACCTGCGCGGTGATCTGGGTTTTTGCCGCGCGCAGTGCCTGGCGCGCCTGGGCCGGCTTGGCGGTGCCGGCGCTGTTGCTGGCGTTATTGCTGGCGCTGGTGGCCTGGGGCGGGAGTGTGGCGGCATGAAGGAGGGATTGCGGCAGTCCATGGCATGGCTGCATACCTGGAGTGGCTTGCTGGTGTGCTGGGTGCTGTTGCTGGTGTTTGCCGGCGGCTCTGCCAGCTATTTCAAGGATGAGATCAGCTTCTGGATGATGCCCGAGCTGCATGCCACCGAGCGTGAACCGGTGCCGCAGGCACAGGCTATCGAGCGGGCGGTCGGTTACCTGCAGCAGCAGGCACCGCAGGCCGAGCGCTGGTTCATCACGCTGCCCACGGCACGCAGCACCGCGCTGCGGGTAGGCTGGATCGGCGCCGCGCCCAAGGATGGCCCGGTCGGCAGCACCCGCAGCCGCTTCCAGAGCGAGCTGCTGGACGCCCGCACCGGTAGCAAGCTGGCTGTGCGGCAGACGCGCGGCGGCGAATTTCTCTACCGACTGCACTTCGACCTGCACTACATGCCGGTGCAATGGGCGCGCTGGATCGTCAGCCTCTGCGCGCTGTTCATGCTGGTGGCCATCGTCAGCGGCGTGATCACGCACAAACGCATCTTCAAGGATTTCTTCACCTTCCGTCCGCGCAAGGGGCAACGCTCCTGGCTCGACGCGCACAATGCCACGGCGGTGCTGGCCTTGCCTTTCCACCTGATGATCACCTATACCGGGCTGGTCACGCTGATGTTCATGATCATGCCCTGGGGCATACAGAGCGCCTACCGGGACCAGGGCGGCGAGAGCGCCTTCTTCGAGGAAGTCTTCCCCAGCGGCGCCGGCCGTGGCAAGCCGGCCGGCGTGGCCGCGCCCCTGGTGGCACTGGCGCCGCTGGCGGCACAGGCGCAGCAGCACTGGCAGGGTGTGCCGCCGGCGCTGGTGGTGGTCAACCATCCGGGGGACGCCAAGGCCACCGTGGTGATCAGGCGCGAGAAGACGGCCACGCTGTCCTACCTGCAGCCGGCCATGGTGTTCAATGGCCTCACCGGTGTCGAGCAGGCCACCGTCGGTGAGCAGCCCAGCCCGACCGCCGTCACGCGTGGCGTGCTCTATGGACTGCACCTGGGGCATTTCGCTGATCCCTGGCTGCGGGTGCTCTTTTTCCTGTGCGGCCTGTCGGGCTACCTGATGGTGGCTACCGGCGCCTTGCTCTGGGGCGTGAAGACGCGCCAGAAGCAGGCCAAGGCCATCGCCCAGGGTGCGCGTCCCGGCTTTGGCCTGAGGCTGGTCGAGGCGTTGAACCTGGGCGTCATCGCCGGCCTGCCGATCGCCTTCGCCAGTTACTTCTGGGCCAACCGGCTGTTGCCGCTGGATCTCGCGCAACGTGCGCAGATGGAAATCAATGTCTTCTTCGCCGCCTGGGCCCTGGCTGCGGTGCTGGCGCAATGCCGCCCCAGCCTGGGCATGTGGCGTGTGCAGCTGGGGATGGGTGCGGTGTTGTTCATCGGCATTCCGGTGCTCAATATCCTGACCACGCATTCGCACCTGGGCGTGACCCTGCTGCTGGGACGCGGTCCCTGGCCGGTGGCTGGCTTCGACCTGCTCATGCTGGCCCTGGGCGCTGCACTGGCACTGGCCGAGCGCCTGCTGGCACGGCGCCAGCGCAAGCCGGGCGCGCGCCCGTCAGCGCCGCGCGCGGCACAGGCGCGAGGTATCGAGGAGACTGCATGAATCCCTTTGGCGTATTGCTGGCCCTGGGCCTGGCCTATTGCGCATGGAGCGCCCTGTCGCAGGCCATGGACCGTCACTATGCCGAGGTGCGCGGACGTGGCGCCGAGCCTGCGCCGGCCCTGCGTCGTCGGCTGCGCTGGCTGGGTACGCTGGGCTTGCTGGCCAGCCTGGCCGTGGCGGTGCGCATGCAAGGCTGGAGTATCGGCCTGGTCGCCGGCACGGGCCTGCTTACCGTGGCTGGCATGCTGCATGTGCTGGCGCTGAGCTACCTGCCGGCGCAGGTGCCACGACTGGCACAGCGCGTTCTCGCTTGCCTGCCCTTGCTGCTGGCGTTGTGGATGATGGCCGCTTGATTATGATCGCCGGAACATCCTGCGCTTGTGCGCAAGGTGTTTGATTTGGATTAAGGGGCGCCAGGGCAAATTCGGGTCCAATTCGAACTCCTCTCTGTTGTATTTGCGGGCTGCGGCAATATGTCGCAGCCCTTTTTTCTTGGGCGTTCGTCGCGCTAAATCCTTGTCGGAAAAGGGAAAACGATTTTCCCGGATGAGCCGCCTGGCGGGCAGCAGGCGGGCCTCCCGGCCGCAGTGCATGGGCTGCGTGATAGATTGCGCCATCGAAAAAAAACAACAGGGAGAGCGCGAACGTCACGGCGGTCGCGGGGTGCGGCTGCGAGCGCTTCTCCGTGCCATGAAAAGCGTCGCCATGAAAATCCAACGTTCATCCTCCCGGGCCGGCCTCGGCCAATGGAATCCCTTGCTGCTGGCCGTCCTCTCGGCATGGAGTGGCGCCACCTTGGCGCAGGCCAGCCAGCCGGAGGCGGGTAGCGATACACCAGCCTTGCCTACCGTGGAGGTGCGCGGCACAGCGTCCGTGCCCGAACGCAAGCAGCTGCCCCAGACCAGCGCCAGCGTGACCGCTGAGGCCGCCGCCGAAGGCATCAACGTCACCGACAGTTCCGACGCCCTGAAATACCTGCCCAGCCTGTCGGTGCGCAAGCGCTACATCGGCGACACCCAGGCGCCGCTGGCCACCCGCACCACGGGCGTGAATGCCAGCGCGCGCAGCCTGGTCTATGCCGATGGCATCCTGCTCTCGGCCCTGGTCAACAACAACAACGGCAACGGCTCGCCGCGCTGGTTCATGGTGGCACCCGAGGAGATCGCGCGCATCGATGTGATGTACGGACCCTTCGCGGCCGAGTATCCGGGCAACTCCTACGGTGCCGTCACCGAGATCACCACGCGCATGCCCGAGAAGTTCAAAGGCAGCATCAAGGCCCTGTATTCGCAGCAGGACTTCAGCCAGTACGGTGCCTCCGGCACCTATCGCGCCCAGGAATACAACGTCGGCCTGGGCAACCGCAGCAATGGCCTAGCCTGGCGCTTCTCGGTCAATCACCTGGACAGCTACTCGCCCCCGGTAACCTATGTCACCGCCACCAGCATCCCGGCCGGTACCACCGGTGCGGTGCAGGCGCAGGACCGCACCGGCAAGAACCTCTATGTGCTGGGCGCGGGCAACCTGACGCATACCGTGCAGGATACGGCGCGGTTGAAGCTTTCCTATGATTTCACGCCCACGCTGACGGCGACCTACACGCTGGGCTTCTGGCAGAACCAGGCCAGCGCCAATCCGCAGACCTTCCTCAGGAACGCCAGCGGCGCGCCGGCCTATACCAGTGGCTTCTCCAGCAATGATGTCGACCAGCAGCAGTGGATGCAGGGCCTGGATGTGCGCAGCAAGACCGGCGGCCCCTGGGACTGGCAACTGGCCGCCTCCAACGTCTCGGCCTCGCGTGACCTGACCCGCACCTCCACCACCACCTTCCCGGCGGGGCAGGGCGGCGGCGCCGGTACCATTGCCGACGCCAGCGGCACCGGCTGGAGCACGGTCGATGCCAAGGGCATCTGGCGCCCGCAGGCGTCACAGGAGATCAGCGTGGGCGCGCACTATGATCGCTACACCCTGGCCACGCCGACCTGGAACACCAGCAACTGGATCAGCGGCGGCAACGGCACGCTGGCCTCGGACTCGCGCGGCAAGACCGAGACCTCGGCGCTATGGGCGCAGGATGTATGGCGCTTCTCACCGGGCCTCAAGGCCACGCTGGGTGCGCGTTACGAGTGGTGGCGTGCCTTTGATGGCTACAATTATTCGACCTCGGGCGGCACCGGGTTTGCCGTCAACCAGCCGCAGATCACCAACAGCGGCCTCTCGCCCAAGGCCTCGCTGGCCTGGGCGCTGTCGGATGACTGGCTGGCCACCCTGTCGAGCGGGCGCGCCTTGCGCTTTCCTACCGTGGGCGAGCTGTACCAGAACGTGCTGCTCAATGGCGTCTACCTGCAAGCCAATCCCAACCTGAAGCCGGAAAAGGTCTGGAGCACCGAGTTGGCCATCGAGCGCCAGCTGGCCGAGGGGCAGGGCAAGTGGCGGCTGTCGCTGTTCGAGGAGCGCGTGAGCGATGCCCTCATTTCGCAGACCTCGACCATCGGCAATGGCGTGGCCTCGTTCACGCAAAACGTGGACCGCACCCGCCAGCGCGGCATCGAGGCCGCCTTCGAGCGCAACAACCTGCTGCTGCGTGGCTTCTCCCTCAACGGCAGCGTGGCCTGGGTCGATGCCCGCATCCTGCAGAACAACGGTTACGTGGCCACCACGGCCGGCGCCACCTCGGTGGGCAAGCGCACACCCTATGTGCCCGAGTGGCGTGCCACCCTGGTGGCCAGCTACAAGCCGGACGATCGCTGGACTTACACGCTGGCCGGACGCTACAGCGGCCGTGTCTATGCCACCGTCGACAATACCGACGTCAATACCCACACCTACCAGGGCTTCGATGGCTATACCGTCTTCGATGCACGCGTGCGCTATCGCATCGACACGCACTGGAGCGCTGCGCTGGGCGTGGACAACCTGACCAACCGGGATTACTTCCTGTTCCATCCCTTCCCCCAGCGCACCGCCTTTGCCGAGCTGAAGTACGACTTCTGATCGGTGCCTCAGGCCACCCGGTGCGCGGGTGGCGCCTGCAGGCCCATCTCGCGGCGGAACAGGGCTTCCATCTCACGCCGCACCTGGATGGCCTGGTGGCCGCTATCGATGGCCACGTCGGCCCAGCTCACGATCTGGCCCGCTGCCACCGGCCGTTGCAACACGATGCCATGGGCCAGGCCGATGGGGAGCGCCTCATGGTCCAGCGAGGCTGCGGCCGGCATGAGCCGGCCGTAGACCATGTAGCCGCCTTCGCCATCGAGTTTCTCGCCGGGCTTGAGGTCACGCTTGGCCACGGCCACCGTGTCGCCGGCAAAGCCCATCGTGCTGCCGGTGGGCTGGCCGCGCACGGCGATGTTGGCCACCGAATAGCCCAGTTCCAGGCCGATGAGGTGATAGGGCTTGTACATGGCGGCAAAGCGTCCGCTGGCATCGGTCTTCAAACCGTATTGGGCGAAGCAGTCGCGCACATAGTCGGTGGGCGCTTCGAAGCAGACATACACGCCCCAGCGCAAGTCGCGGAACACCGGGCGGCCATCGCGTTCCAGCGAGGACACCACTTCCACCGTGCCGCTGTGCGGCAGGATGCCGCCGTCAGCCTGCGGGCGCAGCAGGGAGGGCAGGTCATCCACGCCGCAGGGCGGGAAGGCCAGGCCGCTGTCGGCCGGGCGCAGGCCGCAGGCATTGGCTACCGCCGCCATCTCCAGCGCCGACTTGGTGCCATCGAGGAAGGAGTTGAACATCTGTGCGTTGAAGTCGCCGCCGGCGACCTGTTGTTCAGAGAAGCCGTAGTGGCCCCACACCGTGTCCGGCGTGGACTGGTGATAGACCGGCAGGTACTTGGTCCCCTTGCCGGCGCAGACCACCTCGAAACCCGAGGTACGCGCCCAGTCCACCATCTCGGCGATGAGCGCTGGCTGGTCGCCATAGGCCATCGAGTAGATGATGCCGGCCTCGGCCGCGCGGCGCGCCAGCAGCGGGCCGGCAAGAGCGTCGGCTTCGACGTTGACCATGATGATGTGCTTCCTGTGGGCACAGCACAGCAGCGTGTGGCGGATGCCGGCGGCGGGGCTGCCGGTGGCGTCGATGATGATGTCCAGCTGCGGCTGCGAGATCAGGGCCTCGGCATCGTCCTGGACGAAGGTGGTGCCATGGCGCAGAGCTTCGTCCCAGGAGCGCGCCGCATATCGCTCGGCTTTCCAGCCCACTCGCTGTAGCGCGGCCTGCGCCCTTGCCGGTGAGAGATCGGCGATACCCAGCAGGTGCAAGCCTGGCGTGCGCGGCACCTGCGACAGGAACATCGAACCGAACTTGCCAGCCCCGATCAGGCCGACCCGAACCGGCCGGCCTTGCTCGGCCAGCGCCTTGAGTTGATGGAACATGGTTGCCACGTTGTCTCCCTGGTCATTGTTGTCATGCGCCACCGTCCTGCCTGTGGGACGGCCGGCTCGTGAAAAAAGAGTAGCATTGGTTTTTTCTCGCGTAAATGTCGAGAAATGCACATTGATCGTGCGTAGATTCGCATACCCCGGAGAGCCTCTGCCTTGCGCCAATTCGACTGGGATGACCTGCAAGCCTTTCTTGCCGTGGTGCGCGCCGGCCGCCTGACGGTAGCCGCGCGCAAGCTGGGCGTGGATCATTCGACCCTGAGCCGGCGCATCGTGGCCCTGGAGCAGTCCATTGGCGTGACGCTCTTCGACCGCCGTGCCGCCGGCTATGCGCTCACCGTGGAGGGCGAGCGCCTGGTGCCGGACGCCGAGGCCATGGAGAACCTGGCCATCCGTATCGGCGCGCGCCAGGATGATGCGGCACAGGGCCTGAGCGGTTCGGTGCGCATCGGTACACCCGAGGCCTGGGGCACTTACTTCCTGGCCCGCGAACTCAAGGAGCTGGCGCGCCGGCATCCCGAGCTGGAAGTGGAGCTGGTGGCCAATCCGCGCATGTTCAGCCTGTCCAAGCGCGAGGCCGACATCGCGGTGAGCATGACGCGGCCCGAGCAGGGGCGGCTCATTGCGCGCCGGCTCAACGACTACGAACTGGGGGTCTACGCCAGCCGCAGCTACCTGGCGCAGCATGGGCCCATCGATGAGCGGCAGCAGCTGCAACAGCAGCGCTGGGTAGGGTATATCGAAGACCTGATGTGGACTTCCGAGCTGGACTACCTGGCCGAGATTTCATCGACGATCCGGCCGCACATCCGCATCTCCAATGTGATCAGCCAGGTACAGGCGGTGGCCTCGGGGGTAGCGCTAGGGGTGTTGCCCTGCTTCCTGGCCGCGCGTGAGCCGGAGCTGGTGCGACTGTTGCCGCAGGAGATCAGCCTGCGACGCTCCTACTGGCTGCTGACCCATGCCGACGCACGTGACCTGGTCAGGGTGCAGGTGGTGGCGCAATTCATCTGCGAGCGCCTGGAGGCGCTGGGGACGGCG
>JAFAMT010000270.1 GCA_019233085.1 Herbaspirillum sp. | reverse complement strand
TGCAATGCCTGCGCGTGCAGACCGCGCGCGCGGAGCTGTTGATCGCCGAACAGGGAGCACAGGTGCTGCGCTACCAGGTCTTCGGCCAGGAGCCGGTGATCTGGATGAGCGAGGAAGCCGCCTTCGAGGCCGGCAACTCGGTGCGTGGCGGCATTCCGGTCTGCTGGCCGTGGTTTGGCGACCTGATGCGCAATCCTCCGCAGATACAGGCCCTGCATTCGGGCGGCCGCCTGCCGGCGCACGGCCTGGTGCGCGGCATCGACTGGCTGCTGATGGAAAACGCCATCGAAGGCGACACCGTGCGCCTGGTGCTGGCCATCCCGCCTACCGATGAATCGCCCAGCCTGCGCCACCTGCCGCCGGGACTGGCGCTGCGCCTGGAGATCCTGCTCGACGACCGCCTGCACCTCAGGCTCACCACCCGCAACGACAGCGAGCAGCACGTGGCCCTGACGCAAGCCCTGCACAGCTACTTTGCCGTCAGCAGCATCCACAACGTCACCGTCGAAGGCCTGGAAGGCCACCGCTACATCGAGACCCTGGAAGGCTGGGCCGAACGCGAACAGAAACGCCCCCTGGTCATCAGCAGCGAAACCGACCGCATCTACCTGGACCTGCCGCCGCAACTGGCCATCCGCGACGACGGCTGGAACCGCCGCATCGTCCTCGAAGCCAGCGGCTCGACCTCGGCCGTGGTCTGGAACCCCTGGGCCAGCAAGGCCCGCCGGCTGTCGCAGTTCGCCGATGACGCCTGGCAGCGCATGCTGTGCATCGAGACCGCCAATGTGATGGAAGACCTGGTCGAGCTGGAACCCGGCGCCGAACACAGCATGGGCGTGACACTGTGGAGCGAGCCGCTGGGCGGTTGATCCCGGTAGTCGCATGCGGAGGCACTGCGCATCAGGCAGTGCCTTTTTTATTGCCCTGATTATTTACGGATCGTGTTTTATAAAATCACCATATCGTGCATGATCGGACAGACGATGCGCTTTATCATGGCCCAGGTTTCCCCTACTCCAGGAGCACACAGATGAGCAAGACACACAAGATCGCCGTCATCGCCGGTGACGGTATCGGTCAGGAAGTGATGCCCGAAGGCTTGCGCGCGGTCGAGGCCGCCAGCAAGAAGTTCGGCATCGATATCGAATTCACCCATTTCGACTGGGCGCACTGCGGCTACTACGCCCAGCATGGCCAGATGATGCCGGACGACTGGTTCGAGCAATTGAAGGGCTTCGAAGCCATCTTCTTCGGCGCCGTCGGCTGGCCGGCTACCGTGCCTGACCACGTCTCGCTGTGGGGCTCGCTGCTGAAGTTCCGGCGCGACTTCGACCTCTACGTCAACCTGCGCCCGGTACGCCTGATGCCCGGCGTGCCCTGCCCGCTGGCCAACCGCAAGCCGGGCGACATCGATTTCTACGTGGTGCGCGAGAACACCGAGGGCGAATACTCCTCCATCGGCGGCCGCATGTACGAAGGCACGGAGCGCGAGACCGTGATCCAGGAATCGGTCTTCAGCCGCAAGGGCACGGACCGCATCCTCAAGTTCGCCTTCGACCTGGCGCAAAGCCGCCCCAAAAAGCACCTGACCTCGGCCACCAAGTCCAACGGCATCGCCATCACCATGCCCTACTGGGATGAGCGCGTCGAAGCCATGGGCGCCAAGTACCCCGACGTGCGCCGCGACAAGTACCACATCGACATCCTGACCGCACACTTCGTGCTGAAGCCGGACCGCTTCGACGTGGTGGTAGCCTCCAACCTGTTCGGAGACATCCTCTCCGACCTGGGCCCGGCCTGCGCCGGCACCATCGGCATTGCGCCCTCGGCCAACATCAATCCCTCGCGCGAACTGCCCTCGCTGTTCGAACCGGTGCACGGCTCGGCGCCCGACATCTTCGGCAAGAACATCGCCAACCCGGTCGCCGCCATCTGGTCGGGCGCGATGATGCTGGACTTCCTGGGCAATGGCGAAGGCAAGTACCGCCAGGCGCACGATGCCATGCTGGCCGCCATCGAACAGGTACTGGTGCAAGGCCCGACCACGCCTGACCTGGGTGGCAAGAGCAATACCACCGAAGTGGGCAAGGCCATCGCCGCGGCGATCTGATCGCCGTCCCCGCTGCCACAGGAGTACTGAATGGCCCGCCCGATCAAGGCGGGCCATTTTTTCATGCATTGCCGCCATGACCGTTTGCGGCGGGCATGTTAGCATTGCCGCACCTCAATTTTTCGCGATCCGCAGGTTGGACATGGCTGCAAGGCTGCGCTCGATAGAGCACCGGATGATGGCTGAACTGCTCTTCTGGAGCATCACGCTGATACTGCTGCTGGAAGACGACGTCGCCATGCTGGCCATGATGATGAGCTGACGCGAGGCACTGCCCCCGATATGGATCGACCGTTCTCCCCTTCCCCCGCGCGCCATCTGGCGATACTGCTGGCTACCGTGCTGGCAGCAACCTGTGTCGAGGCCCATGCCGAATGGTCGCCGCTGGGCGACAACGGCATCGGCAGCTTCTTCGTCGACAAGGACAGCGTGGTGGTCACCCGCAATATCCGCCAGGCGCAGATCCTGCTGAACTGGCACCGTCCGCAGCTGCTGATAGGCCAGGGCAGCAAGACCTACTACCTCTCCGAAGTGTCGACGGCCTACTTCGATTGCAGCAATCGCCAGCTCGGTTTCGGCAGCCGCAAGATGTATGCGCAGGCCGACGGCCGCGGCCAACTGCTGCTGGCCCCGCAACTGGCCTATGCCGACGTCAAGCTGCAGGACCCGATCCCCGGCTCCACGGGTGAGCGGGCTATGGAGGCGGTCTGCGGAAAATAATTTCCCCGATTGCATGAAAGGGCTTGCCCCGAAAAAAGAAATCGGCAATAATCACCGGCTCGCGTCGCCGGGATGGCGGAATAGGTAGACGCACGGGACTCAAAATCCCGCGCCGCAAGGCGTGCCGGTTCGATTCCGGCTCCCGGCACCAGTAGTTTTTCGCTTAAGAATGCACCTTTCGGGGTGCATTTTTATTTTCTGGCGCAGAAATCAGCACAGACCATTACGCGGCACAGTCCATTACGACTGAAATCGCCTCGGCCACAATCTGCGTGCCCTTGGTCACCACGTCCTGACCGGCGCGCATGCTGATGTTGTTGCCACTGACTTGGGGGTGCTCACATCCTTGCTGCCGGTGAGCGTGGCGCGGTTCACCCCGCTCTCGCTGATGCGGTGGACGCCGTTGGACCGATCGACCAGATTCGGGCCGATCAGCGTGCCGATCCAGTTCGAGGCGCCGCCGTCGTTGGCCCGGTTGATCTGCTGCCGGAAGTTCTCGTTGACCGTCCCCAGGCTCACGTCGCGGCCAGCGGCCATCGTGATGTCCTTGCCACTGACACTGGCGACCTGGTTGATGTTGGTGCCGCTGTTGACGATATCCTGCGCCGTCTGGAAGGCAACGTCATTGCCCGC
>JAFAMT010000170.1 GCA_019233085.1 Herbaspirillum sp. | reverse complement strand
TGCCGCCACCGTGGGCATTGAAGAAGCTGACGATGGTGCGCGAGGCATCCAGGTTCTGTGAGCTCTTGCCGCCATTGATGATGGGGGCGGCGCCGCCCGGCCAGGCATGGCCGCCGCCCTTGACTTCGTAGAGCACCACGGCCTGCGGGTCGCTGGCGCTATGGTAGGTGTACTGGCGGATGGTGGTGCCGTCGCCTGCGGTGTCGGCGATATCGTTGATGGCCGGCTTGGGATCGGCGCCATCGGCCTTGACCCAGGCTTCGATGGTCTTGGCCACCGAGATGCGCGGTAGCTGCGATACCTCCTGCTTGCCGATGCCGCCCAGGAAGGGGATGAAGGGATCGTCGCTGCCATGGATATGCAGCACCGGCAGGCCGGTCTTGACGGTGTCGGCCGGCACATCGAGCACGGCGCTGACCACGGCGATGGCCTTGAACAATTGCGGCGCTTCGACCGCCATGCGGTAGGCCATCATGCCGCCATTGGAAACGCCGACCAGGTAGACCCGCTGGCGATCGGCCAGGCCCTCGGAAACCAGCTTGTCGATCAGTGCCCGCAGGAAGGCCACGTCATCGACCTGGTGCATCTGCGCATAGCCGCAGCAACCTCCCGAGTTCCACGTGCGCGCATCGATGGCCAGGCCGGTGCCGTTGGGGTAGGCAACCATGTAGCCGGCCGCTTCGGCGATCTCGGTCAGGCCGGTGGCGCGCGCCATGATGGAGCCGCTGGAGCCGCTGGCATGCAGGGCGATGATCAATGGCTGGGCTTCGCCCAGGCCGCTGCGTTCGGAGAAATAGGTACGCGAGAGCTTGCCCACCCGCAGCGTCTTGAGCGACAGGTCCACCGCCTGTGCCGGCAGGGCGCAGGCCAGGGCCAGCGCGCAGGCGCCGGCCAGCAGCAGGCGGGGCAACAGGTGCAGCGGGTGCCGCAGGGAAGCGGCCAGGCGGCGCGGGCGTAGGCGTTTCGTCATGGCAGGCATGCGGGCAATGCGGTTGTGGAACATTGCCGTGATGTTAACGCGCAGGGATGCCGGCGCAAAGCGGATTTACATGAAACCGCCGGGCGCCGGCCAGGATCAGCCGCGCGCCGGAATGGCCAGGCCGCGCACCACCGCCGGACGCGCGACGAAGGCTTCCAGTGCGCGTGCGACATGGGGGAAGTCCTTGAAGCCGACCAGCTCGCCCGCTTCATAGAAGCCGACCAGGTTGCGGATCCAGGGGAAGGTGGCGATATCGGCGATGGAGTAGGCCTCGCCAGCGAGCCAGGCATGCTGCGCCAGGCGCTTGTCCATCACGCCCAGCAGGCGACGCGATTCATTGACGTAGCGGTCACGCGGGCGCTTGTCCTCGTACTCCTTGCCGGCGAAGCGGTGGAAGAAGCCTAGCTGGCCGAACATCGGGCCCACACCCCCCATCTGGAACATCACCCACTGGATCACCTGATAACGCTCGGCCGCATCCTTGGGGATGAACTGGCCGGTCTTCTCGGCCAGGTACAGCAGGATCGCGCCCGATTCGAACAGCGGCAGCGGCTTGCCACCGGGGCCATCGGGATCGATGATGGCGGGGATCTTGTTGTTCGGGTTCAGCGACAGGAACTCCGGCGACATCTGGTCGTTGGTTTCGAAGCTGACCAGGTGGGCTTCGTAGGGCAGGCCGGTTTCTTCCAGCATGATCGAGACCTTCACGCCATTGGGCGTGGGCAGCGAGTACAGCTGGAGGCGATCGGGGTGTTGCGCCGGCCATTTCTGATCGATGGCGAAGGAGGACAGTGCATGGCTCATGTTGGTTTCCTATACGGCAGAAAATTGGGGATCGAATTCCTGCGCGAATTTCTCGAAAGCCTCGATGGCGACCGGACGGCAGAAGAAATAGCCCTGGTAGGCATGGCACCCGGCATCGGCCAGGAAGCTGCGCTGGGCATCGGTCTCCACGCCTTCGGCAATGACACCCAGGCCCAGGCTCTGGGCGAGGTTGACAATGGTCTTGGCGATCGAGGCATCGTTGGGGTCGACCAGGACATCGCGTACGAAAGACTGGTCGATTTTAAGCTGATTCAGCGGCAGCCGCTTGAGGTAGGACAGGGACGAATAACCGGTGCCGAAATCGTCCAGCGAGAACTCCACGCCATATGCCTTGAGGGCGAACATCTTCTGGATGATGTCTTCGACGTTGTCCACCAGCAGGCTCTCGGTGAGTTCCAGCTTGAGGCGGCGCGGATTGGCGCCGGTCCGGTCGATGATATCGAGTACCGTCTGCACGAAATCGGGCTCGCGCAATTGCGGCGCGCTGACGTTGACGGCGATGCTCAGGTGTTCGCTGTTGGGCTGGGCGGCCCAGGTGGCCAGCTGCTTGCAGGCCGTCTCCAGCACCCAGTTGCCTAGCGACAGTATCAGTCCCGTTTCTTCGGCCAGGGGGATGAAGTCGCCCGGCGGCACCATGCCGCGCTGCGGGTGTTGCCAGCGCACCAGGACTTCGGCGCCCGTCACGCGGCCGCCTTCGACGATCTGCGGCTGGTAGTGCAACAGCAACTGGTCGCTGTCGATAGCCTTGCGCAGGCCGGCTTCCAGCGCGGCGCGCTCCAGCACTGCGGTCTGCATGGCCGGGTCGAAGAAGCGCAGCGCATTGCGGCCGGTCTCCTTGGCCTTGTACATGGCCAGGTCGGCCTGTTTCATCAGCTCATCCACCGAGGCCGCACGGCCCAGGAAGACGGTCGCACCGATACTGGCGGTGGTGCGGTATTCGACGTCGTCGAGCTGGTAGGTCGCGCCCAGCGCGGCAAGGATCTTCTCGCCCACGGCGCGGGTCTGGGTGGCGGCTTCCTGCTGATGTTCGTTCAGGCCTTCCAGCACAACCACGAATTCGTCGCCGCCGACGCGGGCCACGGTATCGTTCTCACGCACGTTGGCCACCAGCCGCTGGGCTACCTGCTTGAGCAACGTGTCGCCCTTTTCGTGGCCGACGGTATCGTTCAAGGTCTTGAAGTGATCCAGGTCGATGAACAGCAGGGCCGCGCAGGTCTTGGTGCGCAGCGAGAGGGCGATGGCCTGCTTGAGACGGTCCAGCAGCAGGGTGCGGTTGGGCAGGCGCGTGAGGGCATCGAAGAAGGCCAGCTCGCGGATGCGCTCCTCGGCCAGCTTGCGATCGCTGATGTCGTGGTGCGTGCTGACGTAATGGGTGACCTGGTCGTCGTTGTTCTTGACGGCCGAGATGGTGAGCCATTCGGGGTAGACTTCGCCGTTCTTGCGGCGGTCCCAGATCTCGCCCTGCCACTTGCCGAAGCGGCGCACGCTCTCGCGCATCTCCTGGAAGAAAGCCGGGCCGTGGCGGTCCGAGCGCAGCAGGTTGGGGTGCTTGCCGACGATCTCTTCGGCGCTGTAGCCGGTGATCTCGGTGAAGGCCTTGTTCACGCGCAGGATCTTGCTGTTGGCATCGGTGATGAGCATGCCTTCACGCGAGTCGAAGGCCACGGCCGAGATGCGCAGTTCGGCTTCGATCTGCTTGCGGTCGGTGATGTCGCGGCTGCTGGTACGGAAACCCGTGAAGGCACCGTGCGAATCGGTGATCGGGGCCGAGGACAGGGCCAGCCAGAACACCGAGCCATCCTTGCGCACGCAGCGGAACTCGACGTCCTCGCGCTTTTGTCCGTCCATGCAGCGCGCCAGCTCGGCGCGGATGCGACGCTCGTCGTCGGGATGGACGATGGTGCCGATGAAGTCCTTCATCTGCAGGCATTCCTCCACCGAGTAGCCAGTGTAGTCGCGCACGGCATGGTTGATCCAGCGCGGGCTGCCATCCAGGCCCCACCAGACTTCCCAGTTGACGGTGCAATCGGCAATGGCGCGGAACTGCTCTTCGCTGGCGCGCAGTTCGGCCGTCATCTTCTGCGCCAGGCGCATGGCGCGCACGCGGCTGGACATCATCAGCCAGGCCAGCAGTGCCAGTGTGGCGCTCATGGCAATGCCGGTGGCCGCGATGAGGTGTTCGGCATTGCGGCCGAACTGGGCGGCGAAACCGTCGGTGGTGTGCATGGACAAGGTCCAGTTGTGGTTGCCCACCACCAGGTATTCATTGGCCGACAGCTGGGCCGGCATGAGCTGTGCCGTTTCGCCGATGGAGTGATACATCAGCGCCTCGGGCTTGGCCTCGACGTCATCGTAGAGCGCGAAGGCGATGTTGCGAGTGCTCTCGCCATAGAGGCTGGCGATGACGTCATTCATGCGGAAGATCGCATGCACCCAGCCGATCAGGCTGGCACGTCGCTGCGCAATGGTGCCCTGGGGCTTGCCGCGCTCATAGAGCGGCAGGTACATCATGAAGGCGGGATATTGGCGGCCATCGGCACTGGGCATGTCGACCTTGCCGGAGATGGTGGCGATACCCGAGTCGCGCGCCTTTTCCATGGCGGCGCGACGCACCGGATCGGACCACTGGTCGAAACCGAAGGGCAGGCGATTGCGACCCACGTAGGGCTCGCGCAGGATGGTGGGCGCGTAGGCCTCGCGCTCCCCGGGCGGATGGACCTGGTAGTTCTCGATACCCTGGCGGGCCATGCGCGTCAGGTGGGCTGGCATGGCGGCAGCGGGAATCCATTCCTCGATGGAGATGGCCTGGATGCCGGAGAAATTGGCATCCAGGTTCAGCGCATTGACGTAGTCGCGAAAGTTGCCACGGTCGATGCTGCCAGTGGCCGCGACCAGGCCCTGCACGCCATGCAGCATCTGCTCGTAGGAGGCCATGCGCTGCTCGATGCGGCTGACGGTTTCGCGCAGCACCGAGGCAAATTGCGCATGCAGTTCCTTGTTGGCGGCGTCGCGTTCGTGGTCCCAGGCGGTCCAGGTGACGCCCAGTCCGGTAGCCAGGATCAGCAGGGGGAGCAGGATCAGGCGTATCCAGTTCACGGTTTGCTCTGGAACTCGACCATGGCGGCCGCCAGTTCCGCACTGAAGTACTTCTGGAAGATGCGCAGCACGGTGCCGTCGGCCAGCATGGCATTGACCAGTGCGCGCCATTTTTCCTGTTCGGCGGCCGGCAAGGCCTTCCTGGACATGATCAGGCCATGCGGTACAGACGGGTCGTCGAAGCTGATGACGCTGGTGACTTCACGGATACGCTTTTCTTCCACCACCGGGTAGTCGAAGGGTTCCATGATCATGCCCTGGATGCGATTGAGCAGCAGGGCATCGTAGAGTGGTTCCAGGCCACCGGCCTGGCTGACGCGATTGGCGGCGCTCAACTGGTCCACCATGCGGTTGGCATTGGCGCTGTAGCGGAAGCTGCGGATCACGCCCAGCTGGAAGCGTTCGTTGCGGTCGACGTCGGCCAGGCGGGTGATGCCCGCATCCTTGCGCACCAGCAGGTAGTACTTGTTGCTGAAGTACCAGGCGAAGGCGGCGAACTTGTCCCGTTCGGGGTTGGTGATGCCGGAGAGGCTGAAGTCCAGCGCACCCGATTCGATCAGTTGCCAGATACGCGCACGCGACATCAGGCTGACATTGACCTTGCAGCCGCTGCGGCGGATCAGCTCATCAGCAAAATCCTTGTCGATGCCGGTGTCGGTCGCGGCGGAATAGAGCAGGCCATGGTCATGCAGGGCCAGCGTGTAGGTGCGAGAGCAATCGGGACCGTCGGACCCGGCGCTGCCGGCGGCGACACTGTCAGGGGAGGCGAACAGTGCAATGACCAGCGCAACAATCAGTGAGGTGACGCCCGCACAGCCAGCGACTGCGCGATTGCGAATGAAATGACTGAAAATACCGCCCCCTATCTGTACTCCACCATATGGACACGGCGTGAACGGGGCGATGGAACTCGCTGCCTGGATTCGTGCTCGTCGTGCCTCCTTGCATGGCGCCGTCGTGGCGCTACGCTCGATCTGATCGTCTGATCCCCGGT
>JAFAMT010000114.1 GCA_019233085.1 Herbaspirillum sp. | reverse complement strand
CTGGATCTGCGAATCGATCACCGCCAGGGGCGTGCGCAACTGGTGCGCGGCATCGGCGACGAAGCGCTTTTGCACCGTCACCTGGGCGTTGAGGCGCTGTATGTACTGGTTGATGGCTTCCACGATGGGCCGCAGCTCCACCTGCAGCGCACCGGCGCGCAAGGGCGTGAGCGAGTTGGGATCGCGCGCGGCCAGCTCATCCTTGACCGCCAGGATGGGGCGCAACTCCATGGTCAGGCCCAGCACCACCAGGCTGATGGCCAGCAGCAGCAGGACGATCTGGCGGCGTAGCGAGGCGTGCCAGATCTCGTCGATCATCTGCTGGCGTCCCTGCATGGTCTGGCCCACCGAGACAGCCACCATGCGCAGCGTGCCTTCGTCGTAGAGGGCGCGGATATAGCTGACCACGCGTAGCGGCCGGCCATTGAAGTCGGTGGTGGCATAGGCCGGGTGCAGGGCCGCGAAGTCCGGTTCGGCCGGGAAATCGGGCCGGCCGGCCAAGAGGGTGTCGTCGTCCATCAGCACCTGGTAGTACACCGCATCCTGGGCCGGCGAGGCGAACAGCTCCAGTGCTGCGGGCGGTACCGACACCACCGGCGCGCCATCGGACCAGCCGACCTGGCCGGCGATCATGCGCGCCGAGGCCAGCAGGGCGCGGTCCTGGATCAGGGTGGCACTGGAGATGGCATTGTCGTGGGCGTCGCTGGTGGACAAGCCCACATACACCGCCATGGGGATCAGCAGCCACCACAGCAGCCGCAGGCGCAGGCTGTCAATCATCTTTCTGTTTCAACAGGTAGCCCAGGCCGCGCAGGGTCATGATGGCCGCGCTGGAGGATTCCAGCTTCTTGCGCAGGCGCGAGATGTAGATCTCGATGGCATCGGCGCTGGGCTCCTCGGAGAGGCTGAAGACACCCTTCATCAGCGCCGTCTTGGACACCGTCTTGCCTTGCCTGAGCATGAGCACCTCCAGCACGTCATGTTCGCGCGCCGGCAAGGCCAGGGTGGTGCCGGCCACGGCAAACTGGCGCGTGTTGCTGTCATAGACCAGGTCGCCGCAATGGATCTCAGCGGCCTTGTCGGGGGTCTGGCGGCGCACCAGCACCTTGATGCGGGCCACCAGCTCGCGTATCTCGAAGGGTTTGACCAGGTAGTCGTCGGCGCCCGCGCCCAGGCATTCGACCTTCTCGTCGATGGAGCCGCTGGCGGTCAGGATCATCACCGGCACGCCGTTGTGGCGTTCGCGCAGCCGGCGCAGCACGTGCTTGCCGCCCAGCTTGGGCAGCATCAGGTCCAGCAGCACGACGTCGTAGTTCTCGTCGCGCAGGACCTGGTCGGCGATCTCGCCATCGGCGGCGATATCGACCTTGAACTTGTGTTCCTTGAGGATCTGCTCCAGCCAGTGGGCGAGCTGGGGGTTGTCTTCGATCAGGAGCAATTTCATGCGGTTTTACTCGGTGTTTTTGTTGCGCTGCAAATAAAAAAGCCGTTTTTTGGAAAGCTGGATGAAGGTTTCGGCTTCTTAGAATAGGCCCGCAAATTCATAAAAAGTGAAGATGGCGACAGACCATCCCACCCAAAATCAGGAGACAATCATAATGCGTCACGCCCCTCGTGTGTTCCCCGCGTCCCGTTCCACCTGTGCCAGCCGTCCCTTTCCCCTGGTCCGCGCGCTGTGCGCCACGGCCGTAGCCGCTTGCGCGCTGGGCCTGGTCGCGCCCTCGGCCCATGCGGCCGACAAGATCATCATCATGGTCGGCGGCATCAACAAGCTCATCTACCTGCCGCCCAAGCTGGCCGAGAACCTGGGCTATTTCAAGGAAGAGGGCCTGGACGTGGAGCTGCAGTCGCAGCCGGCCGGGGTGGATGCCGAGAATGAATTGCTGGCCGGTGCCGTGCAGGCGGTGGTGGGTTACTACGATCACTCCATCGACCTGCAGAGCAAGGGCAAGGAAGTGACCTCGATCACCCAGCTGCTGCTGGTGCCGGGTGGCATGGAGATGGTGCGTGCGGATCTGGCCGACAGCGTGCGCAGCATGGCCGATCTCAAGGGCAAGACCCTGGGCGTGACCGGCCTGGGTTCGTCCTCCAGCTTCCTGGCCCAGTATCTGGCCAGCCGTGCCGGCCTGAAGAATGGCGATTATTCGATGCTGCCGGTCGGTGCCGGCAATACCCTGATCGCCGCCATGAAGCAGAAACGCGTGGACGTGGCCTGGACCACCGAGCCGACCACCTCCATCCTGCTGTCCTCGGGCGCGGCCAAGGTGCTGGTGGACATGAGCAGTGTCGACGGCACCCGCGCCGCGCTGGGCGGCCTGTATCCGGCCTCCAGCGTCTATGTGCACCGCTCCTGGATGAACAGCCACAAGGCCGAGTCGCAGAAGCTGGCGCGTGCCTTCGTCAAGACCCTGAAGTACATCCAGACCCATTCGGCCGAGGACATCGCCGACAAGATGCCCAAGGACTACTACGGCGGCAACAAGGCCATCTACGTACAGGCCCTGAAGGCCTCGCTGGCCATGTATTCGCCCGACGGCAAGATGCCCGCCGGCGGCCCCGAGCAGGTACTGAAGGTGATGGCCGGTTTCAATCCCAACATCAAGGGCAAGAACATCGACCTCTCCAAGACCTATACCAACGAGTTCGTGGACCAGGTCAAGTAATCCGGCAAGCCGGGTGCGGGCAGGCGGGGACGAACCGTCATAGAATCCCCATCCTCGCCGGCGTGGCATCGCGGCATCCATCCACAGGAGTCTGAATTGAACAAGCGCATTTCCCTTACCCTGCTCTCGCTGGCCGTGGCCGGCGCCCTGCTGGGCAGTCTGCCGGCGCAGGCGGCACCGGCGCGCATCACCATCATGGTCGGCGGCATCAACAAGATGGTGTACCTGCCGGCCAAGCTGGCCGAGCAACTGGGCTACTTCAAGGAAGAGGGCTTGGACGTGGAGCTGCAGTCGCAGCCGGCCGGGGTCGATGCCGAGAACGAATTGCTGGCCGGCGCCGTGCAGGCGGTGGTGGGCTTCTATGACCACGCCATCGACCTGCAGACCAAGGGCAAGGAAATCACCGCCATCACCATCCTGGGCCAGGTGCCGGGCGAGGTGGAACTGGTCTCGACCAGGTCCGCATCGCACTTCCAGAGCATGGCCGACGCCCGTGGCAAGACCCTGGGCGTGACCGGGCTGGGTTCCTCGACCAACTTCCTGACCCAGTACCTGGCCTCGCGCCATGGCATCAGCTCCAAGCAGTTCACGGTGCTGCCGGTGGGGGCCGACAATACCTTCATCGCGGCCATGAAGCAGGGCCGCATCGATGCCGGCATGACCACCGAACCGACCGCCTCGGTCATGCTCAAGAGCGGCGACGCCCAGATCCTGGTGGACATGCGCACCGTGGAAGGCACGGTCAAGGCGCTCGGTGGCCTGTATCCGGCCTCCAGCGTCTACGTGCAGCGCAACTGGCTCAACGGCCACAAGGAAGAGGCCCAGAAACTGGCGCGCGCCTTCGTGAAGACCCTGAAGTTCATCAACACCCATAGCGCCGAGCAGATCGCCGACAAGATGCCCAAGGATTACTACGGCAACAACAAGCCGCTCTACATCCAGGCCCTGAACAATTCGCTGCCCATGTATTCGCAGGACGGCAAGATGCCCAAGGGCGGACCGGAAACCGTGCTGGCGGTGCTCTCGGGATTCAATCCCAACGTCAAGGGCAAGCATGTGGACCTGTCCAAGACCTATACCGACGAGTTCGTCAACCAGGTGAAATAGATCCGTCGGGCCGCAGCCGGCCCGGCGCCCAGTATCGAAACACGCCATGATGCGCGCCGTCGCGTCAGGGCATCACTCAGCCCAGGAAAGACCAAGACGATGAATGCGATCAACCAGCAAGCCTTTGCGCCTGCCTCCAGCACCGCTGCCACCGCTACCAGCGCCACTACCGCCACGACTGGCCAGCCCACGCCGGCCATCGAGCTGCGCAATGTCACCTGCCGCTTCATCACCGCCGATGGCCGTGCCACGGTGGCGCTGCGCGACTTTTCCATGAGCGTGGCGCGCGGCGAATTCGTCGCCGTGGTGGGGCCTACCGGCTGCGGCAAGTCCACCACGCTGTCGCTGATCACCGGTCTGCTCAAGCCGACCATGGGCGAGGTGCGGGTGATGGGGCAGCCGGTCAACGGCATCGATCCGCGCATCGGCTTCGTGTTCCAGAACGATGCCGTCTTCCCCTGGCGCAGCGTGCGCGAGAACGTGGCGGCAGGCCCCATGTTCCGAGGCAAGCCCAAGGCCCAGGCGCACGAACTGGCCGACGAATGGATCCGCCGCGTGGGCCTGGACAAGTTCGGCGACCACTACCCGCACCAGCTCTCCGGCGGCATGCGCAAGCGCGTGGCGCTGGCCCAGACCTTCATCAACAGCCCCGAGATCCTGCTGATGGACGAACCCTTCTCGGCCCTGGACATGCAGACCCGCACCCTGATGCAGGACGAGCTGCTGCAACTGTGGTCGGCCCATTCGGGCTCGGTGGTATTCGTCACCCACGACCTGGAAGAAGCCATCGCCCTGGCCGACAAGGTCTACGTGCTGACCGCCCGCCCGGCGACCCTGAAGAGCGTCTACCCGATCGACCTGCCGCGTCCGCGGGTGATGGAAGAGGTGCGCTACGAGCAGCGCTTCATCGACATCTCGCGCAAGATCTGGAGCGATCTGCGCGAAGAGGTGCACATCGCCTAAGCCTGATGGCCGGCCGGAGAACCTTCGATACGCCGATACGCCGATACACCGCTATGCGGCTACTCGGGGCGAACGGTTCACCAGTGCATCGAGAATCCCCCGTTCGCTCTGACTAGCCGCGTAGCGGCGTATCGAAGAGCGCGCACAGCACTGAAAACCAATTTCTGAAAACAGGTGAGCAACATGACACAAGCACAAGCAAGCCAGAACGCGGCCCTGATGGACATCGCCGCCGTGGAAGCCGAGGCCCAGCGCAAGATCCGTGCGCGCCGCAACCTGGTCATCGGCCTGCGCATCGCCATCCTGGTGGTGGTGCTGGGCGGCTGGGAACTCTTCGCCCGCATCGGCTGGATCGACCCCTTCTTCTTCTCCCAGCCCACCCTGATCGTGGCGCAGATCTATGAATGGATGGTCGAGGGCACCTCCCAGGGTTCGCTGTGGACCCAGGTCCTGGTGACGCTGGAAGAAACCGTGCTGGGCTTTTTGATCGGCTCGGTGGCCGGCGTCATCGCCGGCATCGTCCTGGGCCGCAACAAGCTGCTCTCGGACGTCTTCAGCCTCTACATCCAGATCGCCAACTCGATTCCGCGCGTGGTGCTGGGTTCCATCTTCGTGATCGCCTTCGGCCTGGGCATGGCCTCCAAGGTCGCGCTGGCGGTGGTGATGGTGTTCTTCGTGGTGTTTGCCAATGCCTTCCAGGGCGTGCGCGAGGCCGACCGCTACATGATCGCCAATGCCCAGATCCTGGGTGCCTCGCGCCGCCAGGTGACCACGGCCGTGGTGATTCCCTCGGCGCTGTCGTGGATCCTGGCCAGCCTGCACGTGAGCTTCGGCTTTGCGCTGGTGGGTGCGGTGGTGGGTGAGTTCCTGGGATCCAAGCAGGGTATCGGCCTGCTGATCTCCACCGCCCAGGGCGCCTTCAATGCCAGCGGCGTGTTCGCGGCCATGATCGTGCTGGCGGTGGTGGCACTGGCGGCCGACTGGCTGCTGCATGCCCTCGAACGTCGGTTGCTGAAGTGGCGCCCGCAGGCCTTCTGATGCGGCGGCGGCAAAAGGTCTAGAATGTTGCTCTTGCGGGGACACGGTAACGTGTCCCCGTCGCGTTTCCGGCAGCCTGTTTTCACGTAGCTCACGTACTCCAACAACCCTAATCGCCATGTCCGCCGACGAGCCGCAACGCCTGACCGATCCTGCCATGTCTTCCGCCACCTCCTCCACGACCGCCAGCGGCCATTCGCAGCGCGCCTTGCTGTGGATCGTGGCCTCGGGTTTCTTCATGCAGACGCTGGATACCACCATCGTCAACACCGCCCTGCCAGCCATGGCGCGCAGCCTCAACCAGCCGGTACTGGACATGCACCCGGTGGTGGTGGCCTACACCCTGACCATGGCCTCGCTCACGCCGGCCTCGGGCTGGCTGGCCGACCGCTTCGGCACGCGCAAGATGTATTTCTCGGCGGTCCTGCTGTTCGTGCTCGGCTCCATCTTCTGTGCCACCGCGGCGACGCTGCCGCAACTGCTGCTGGCGCGGGTGTTGCAGGGCCTGGGCGGGTCGATGCTGTTGCCGGTGGGGCGTCTGGCGGTGCTGCGCGCGGTGCCGGGGGCGCACTACATCGCCGCGTTGGCCTCGATCTCGATTGCCGGGCAACTGGGGCCGGTGGTGGGACCGGTGCTGGGGGGATGGCTGGTGGAGAGCCTGTCGTGGCACTGGATCTTCCTCATCAATGTCCCCATCGGCGTGCTGGGCATGGGCGCGGTGCTGCGTTATCTGGCCGATGACAGCCTGGCGGACGCACCACGCTTCGACCTGCTGGGCTGCGGCCTGCTGTCGGCCTGCATGGTGGCGTTTTCGCTGGCGCTGGATGTGCCGGTGGAGAACGACCGCGCCGCCTGGAGTGCCGGCCTGTTCGCGCTGGCCGCATTGACGGTCTGGCTGTATTGGTTGCATGCGCGCGCCCATCCGCGCCCGCTGTTCCGCCTGGGCCTGTTTGGCGAGCCCAATTTCAGCATCGGCCTGGCGGGCAACCTGGTGTGCCGCATCGGTTCTTCGGCCGTGCCTTTCCTGTTGCCGCTGCTGTTGCAGGTGCGGTTGGGTTATTCACCGCTGCATGCCGGCCTGGTGCTGCTGCCGGCAGCCATTGCCGGCACCATCGCCAAGCCGTGGATCGCGCCGCTGGTCAAGCGCTATGGCTATGACCGCTTCCTGCATGTCAACACGGTGCTGGTGGGCGGGGCCATCGTCTCGTTCGCCCTGATCACGCCGCAATGGCCGCTGCTGCTGGCAATCGTGCAGCTGTCGATATTCGGTGCCTGCAACTCGATGCAGTTCGCAGCCATGAACAGCGTCACCCTCAAGGGCTTGCACAAGGATGATGCCGGCAGCGGCAACAGCCTCTTCTCGATGGTGCAGATGCTGGCCATCGGCCTGGGCGTGACCATCGGCGGCACCCTGGTCAATGTCTTCAAGGCGCCCACCGGCGCGGCCACCAATGCCAGCTTCCAGATCACCTTCGTGATCGTGGGCGGCATCACCCTGGTCTCGGCCTGGGTGTTCCGCAGGATGGATCCGCGTTACTTCCGCTAAATGATGTAAATGATTTGAGAGTCGGGGCGATCAGGTGTCGCTCCACTGCCGCAGAAGGTTGTGATAGCAGCCCACCAGCGTGCGTCGCGCCAGGGCGTCGGCATCGGTCTGGTTCAGGCGCTGGATGGCGTTGTCCATGTCGAAGAGCATGTGGCGCCGGGCATCGTCGCGCACCAGGCTTTGCACCCAGAAGAAGCAGCCCACCCGCACGCCGCGCGTCACCGGGGTGACCTGGTGCAGGCTGGTGGCGGGGTAGAGCACCATGTCGCCGGCGGCCAGCTTGACGCTGTGCATGCCGTAGGTATCTTCGATCTGCAGTTCACCGCCGTCGTAGTCGGCGGGATCGGCCAGGAACAGCGTGGCCGAGACATCGGTGCGCAGCTTGCGGCCGCTATGCGGATGGATGCGCACGCTGCCATCCACATGGGCACCGAAGGTCATGCCCTCGCCGTAGCGGTTGAACATGGGCGGATAGATGACATTGGGCAGGGCGGCACTGATGAAGCGGGGATGGCGTTCCAGCGCGCTGACGATGATGTGCTGGCATTGCTGCGCCACTTCCGAACGTTCATCGATCTGCTGGTTGAACTTCACCGGCGCGCCCTGGTAACCGGCGGTCACGCGGCCATCCACCCAGGCCTCGCCCGCCCCGTCGAGCAGGCGGCGTACCGCCTGCAACTGTTGATCGTCCAGCAGTTTGGGGAGGGTGATGAGCATGGGTGGATTCCTGTGAGGCGTATTACATGCGATAGGTCAGCGACAGCATCGCCGTGCGGCCCGAACCCGGGACCGAACGACCGCCGTCGGACTGGATCAGCGCATCGTAATACATCTTGTCGGTCAGGTTGAACAGGTTCAGGCGGATGTCGTAGGCCTTGGTGGTATAGGCCACCATCGCATCGTAGCGGGTATAGCCGCCGACCTGCACCGTGTTGGTGGCATTGGCATAGCGCTGCGACATGTAGGTGGCGCCGCCGCCGACCTGCCAGTGCGGGGCCACGTCATAGGTGGTCCAGGTGGTGAGGGTATGCTTGGGCGTGTTCACCGGGATCTTGCCCACCGAGGTGTCGGCCACGGCGCCACCGATGACCTGGGCATCCAGGTAGGTGTAGTTGGCGGCAACCTGCCAGTCGCGGGTGATGCGGCCGGTGGCGCCGGCGCGGGCACCGTTGACGCGCACCGTCCCGGCCAGTTCGTAGACGCCGGTGGCCACCAGGCTGCGCGCGTTTTCCTTGGTGATCTGGAAGGCTGCGGCGCTCAGGGCCAGGCCATCGGCCAGGTCCCACTTGCCGCCGACTTCATAGGAGCGGTTCTTTTCCGGGTCCAGGTTCTGCTGGCCGGTGGTGCCGGTCAACTGTTCCAGCGAGGGGTTGAACGAGGTGCCATACGAGACGTAGTAGGCCTGTGCCGAGGTGGGCTGCCAGATCGCGCCCGAGCGCACGCTCAGGAAATTGACGGTCTGGTTGGCATAGGCCAGCGTGGTCGAGCCGGCGGTGTTGCCGGCATTGATGGAGTTGCTGATGCTGGCGATGTAGCGGTCATAGCGCAGGCCGCCGACCAGCTTGAACTGCGGCACCAGCTCGATGGTATCGCCCACGTAGGCGGCGATGGTGTTGGCGCTGCCGCCGGCATGGTTGCCGGCAGTCTCGGCCACGCTGCTGCCGGCGGCGCTGTAGCTGGGGTTGACTACGCTTACGCAATCCATGTAGCCGGTGGTGGCGCCGCTGCTGTTGAGGGCGCGGCCATTGCAGCTGCCGTTGCGGTAGTAGTTCTGGTTGTCGTAGCCGTCATGGCCCACTTCCACGCCGACCAGGGCATCGTGCTTGACGCTGCCGGTGGCGAACTTGGCCGCCAGTTCGGTCTGGTTGAAGATGGAGTAGTCGCGGATATCGCGGTCATGGCTCTGGCCGCGCACGTACAGGCTGGACAGGGGCAGGCTGCTGGCCGCATTGGTGAGCGCCGTGAAGCCGCTGCCGGAGACAGTGCCGATGGTATTGGGCGCGGTTTCCACGGCATCGGTGTGCACGTAGTTGAACTGGGTCTGGCTGCGCAGGGTCACGTCGGGCGCGATCTTGTGCTTGATGCCGGCGTTGAAGGAAGCCACGTCCTGGTTGGTGCGGTCGCTGTTCAAGCCGTAGGCGGTGTTGCGATCGACATTGACGGGATGGCCGTTCAGCGGCGGCAGGCCGTAGTCGGGCTGGTCGTGGTTGTGCTGCAGCAGGGCCGACAGGGTGATTTCGGTAGAGGTACCGATGCCCCAGACGTAGGAGCCGGCCAGGCCGAAGTCCTGCACGTCGGTCTGGTTGCGGGTGGTGGCCGCACCGTTCTGGGCCATGGCTTCGATGCGCATGGCCGAGGTGTCCGACAGCGGATGGTTGTAGTCGGCGGTGGTGCGCACCAGGCCATTGGTGGTGACCGCGGCCGAGACTTCGGTGGCGGCCTTCAGGTTGGCCTTCTTGCTGACCTGGTTGATGATGCCGCCGGTCGAACCACGGCCGAAGAGCATCGAGGAGGGGCCCATGAGCACTTCCACTTCATCGATGGCGAAGGTGTCGCGGTAGTACTGGCCGCGATCGCGGAAGCCGTCCAGGTAGATGTCGGTGCGCGCCGAGAAGCCGTTCAAGTTGATGTTGTTGCCGATCTGGCCGCCTTCGGCGCCGCCCAGCGTGATGCCCGACACATTGCGCAGCGCATCGGCCAGCGAGCTCACGCCCTGCGATTGCATCTGCGCCTTGTTGACCACGGTCACCGATTGCGGCACGTCGTGCAGGTCGGCCGGCAGCTTGGTGATGGCCGTACCGGTGGTGGCGAAGTCATCGCGGCGGCCTTCCACGGTCACCGGTGCCAGCTGGCTGTCGGTGGCGGCAGAGGAAGCGGAAGCGGACGAGGTGGCAGGGGCTTGCTGGGCATACAGCGGCAGCGGCGCGGCAAAGGTGGCTACCAGCGCGGCGGCGATCGGCGAAAGACGGTTCATGTTCTTATCGGTATGGAGGTGGAGTGGGCAGTCGAGAAATCGATCCCGCTTGTACCGGATCGATCCCAATGGCTGGCTACTGCGTGCCCCGTCGAAGAGAGGAGGTCGTCTGGCTGGCTGGTCGGGATTTCTTTGTTCGACATGCTAATGAGTTGGATTCTCATTCGCATGAAGCGCAAGGCTAAGGCAGGAAGCTGACAATTTGCTGTCAAAATGCTGACGACAGACTGAGTGTGACAAAAATGTAACACTCCCTGCACCCAGGGCCGTGTCCAGGGTAATGCCCGATTTGCAGCATTGCCGGGGCTGCAATACGATGCACCGGTTCCGCAGATGTTTTGCGCTGTTTTCTCTTCTGAAGTCCCTATGAACGTTCTGCTGGTCGAAGACGATCCGGTACTGACCGACGGTCTGTCGCGCGTCCTCAATTCGCACGGGTTTACCGTGCACACCGTCAACAACGGCAATGACGTGTTGTCGCAGCGCTTCAATGCGGCCGTGCTGGTGCTTGACATCGGCTTGCCCGGCATCGACGGTTTCGAGGTCTTGCGGCGCATGCGCGCGGCGGGCAACAACACGCCGGTGCTGCTGCTGACTGCGCGCGATACCATTCCCGACCGCGTGCACGGGCTGGAACTGGGCGCCGACGATTACCTGGTCAAGCCCTTCGCCACGCCCGAGCTGGTGGCCCGTATCAAGGCGCTGATCCGGCGCAGCGCGCCACAACCGGCGCAACTCTCGGTGGGCGGCCTGTCGCTGGACAACGCCACCAAGCGCGCCGACATCGATGGCCGCAAGATCGAGCTGTCGCTGCGCGAATGGACGGTGCTGGAATACCTGATGCAGCACGCCTCCCGCGTGGTCTCCAAGCAGCAGATCATCGATGCGGTACTGCCCTGGGGCGAGGACTTCACCATCAATGCGGTGGAAGTCTATGTCTCGCGCATCCGCCTGAAGATTGCCGATTCCGGCGTGGTCATCCGTACCATCCGTGGCTTCGGTTACATGCTCGAGAAGAGCGAGAACTGATTCCTCCCCGGTGCGTACGGCCGTCCTCCATCCCAGCATCCGGCGTGACCTGCTCAGGTGGCTCATCGCGCCGCTGCTGCTGGTCAACCTGGTGGGCGCCGGCCTGACCTACTGGCTGGCCTGGCTGCCGGCCCAGCACGCCTTCGACCAGAACCTGATGGATTCCACCTGGGGCCTGTACGCCCAGGTGCGTCATCGCCAGGAAAGAACCACGGCCGAGCTGACCAAGCAGGCCGAGGAAATCCTGCGCAGCAATCACACCGATACCACCTTCTTTGCCGTGCGCAACACCCGTGGCGAGATCGTGGTGGGCGACAAGGGTTTCCCGCCGCTGCCCGAGAGCGACCTGTTCGACCGTCCCATCAACTATGACGCCACCATGCGTGGCGAGCCGGTGCGTATCGCGGCCCTGCAGGTGCGGGTCAAGAACGGCATCATCTCGGTGGCCGTGGCCGAAACGGTACGCAAGCGCAACCGCGCCCACTACACCATCCTGCTGACATTCCTGGCGCTGGATGGCGTACTGACCTTCATCTCCATCAGTGCCGTGCTGGTCGCCGTGCGGCGCGGCCTGCAACCCCTGAAGAGCCTGCAGCGCAACCTGGAGCAGCGCGGCCATGGCAAGCTGGGCGCCATCGACGGCACCGGTTCGCCGGTGGAATTGCAACCGCTGATCGGCGCGATGAACGAGCTGATGGACCGCATCAGCAAGGGCGAACAGGCGCAGCAGAATTTCATGGCCGACGTTGCCCACCAGTTGCGCACGCCCCTGACAGGCCTGAAGCTGCAGCTCGAACTGCTGCACGACAAGCATCAGGAGCAGCCCGATACGGCCCGCTCGCTGGAGATGATGAATTCCTCGGTGGAACGCATGATCCGCCAGAGCCGGCAGCTGCTGGCGCTGGCGCGTTCGGAAGCGGGCCTGTTCGAAAGCCGCAAGCTCGAAGCCCTGTTGCTGGACAAGCTGGTGGAAGAATCGGTGCAGCATTTCATCGAAGAGGCCGACAAGAAACAGATCGACCTCGGCTTCGACCTGCGGCCGGCGCGCATGCGCGGCGACCGCTTCCTGCTGCGCGACCTGATCGACAACCTGATCGACAATGCGGTGCGCTATTCGCCACCCAACAGCACGGTGACGGTGCGCTGCCTGGAGCAGGATGGCGCCACCGTCTTGTCAGTGGAAGATTCCGGCCCCGGCATCGCGCTCGAACACCGCGAGCAGATCTTCGACCGCTTCTATCGCGCCAACGACAAGGTGGCCGGCAGCGGCCTGGGCCTGGCCATCGTGCGCGAGATCGCCCACGACCATGGTGGCGTGATCAGCCTGGACTGCAAGCAGCATGAGCAGGGCACGGTCTTCACGGTGCGCTTCCCGCTGGCGGCCTGAGCCGGGCGCAGCCGTCACGGCAGAGCTTGCGGGCCTGCGGGCGTGCCGAACCTCGGGCCTTATCCCGTGTCCAACCGGCTCATCGTGACCGACACAGGAGGCAACATGACCGACAGGGTCTTGCAGAACGGCACCCACATTGCCCGCTACGATGCAGTCGAAAAACCCGACCATGCCTTCGAGGCGCAGGTCTTCGTGCGCCTGGCGCGCGAACCCGAGATTGCCGAAACCTATATCCCCGTGGGTCTCTATCCCACCGAGGAAGAAGCCCTGGCCAGCGCCCGCGAACGCGCCGCCCGGGCCCTGAAGGAGCATGAGTTCTGAGGCCGGTATTGCCGGCGCAGCAGCGCCGGCCAAGCCAAGGGATAGCATTGCAAGCGGGTGGCAGCAGAGGGCCCGGTCGTGCTAATGTCGTGGCCGTCGCCACCAGGCCGGATGCATGCCGCCGGCCCTCAACTACAAGAACACCATGTCCGTCGCCCGCCAGATCGTCCAGGTCCATCCCCGTTTGTTGATCGGCATTGCCGTGGGCGTGGT
>JAFAMT010000089.1 GCA_019233085.1 Herbaspirillum sp. | reverse complement strand
GCCGCGTTCCCAGGCGTTCTGCGGGGTGCCGTAGTGCGGATTGATGCCCAGGCCCGAGTAGGCGAATTCGGTCATGTTGGTCTTGCCGATGACAATCGCACCGGCCTTGACCAGGTTCTGCACCACCACGGCGCTGGCCTGGGCGGCGGGTTTGCCTCGCAGCACGACCGAGCCGGCCAGGGTGGTTTCACCGGCCACGTCGAAGAGGTCCTTGACCGAGACCGGCAGGCCCTCGATGGGCGAGCGGCGCAGGCCGGCTGCGCGCAGGGTGTCGGAGGCGCGGGCGGCCGCGCGCGCCTGCTCGGCATAGACGCTGGTGAACACGCGCGCGCCTTCGCCGGCCGGATCGGCGATGCGGGCCAGGGCCTGTTCGGTCAGTTGCAGGGAGGTGGTGCGGCCGGCGTCGAGGTCGGCGGCCAGTTGGGTCAGTGTGCTCGGCATGATGGTGGGTGTCGGTGTAGTGGGGCGGATGCGCGCCAGAGGCAAGCGCCAGATCGCAAAACGGCAAGTATCGCATTGCCGGGCGCATCCGACAAAAACGGCCAGCAAGGCTGGCCGCAGGAGGGGATCAGGCCACTTCGGCCAGCGATTCGGCCACGTAGCTATGGCGCAGCGCGCGTTGGCGACGTGGATCGTAAAGCTCCATCGTGAAGGCCGCCGCCGGGCGGATGCCGCCGATGGCGCCAACGGTGCCGCAGGTCATGCCGCAACCCTCGGGCAGCATGGCGCTGCCATCGGTGAAGCGGGCGATCAGGTCGGCCGGTGTGCGCAGCGAGGCCAGCGGGCCTTCCTGGTAGAGCCTGGTGGTGCCGTCTTCCTCGATCCAGGAGCGGATCACCAGTTCATCCCAGTACTGGGCCACGTCGGTCAGCTTCCAGGCGGTCGTGCCCACGGGTTTGACGCAGGCCTGTTTGGAGAAGGCCACGCTGTGCGCTTCCAGCTTGCGGTCGGTGTGGTCCGAGGCGATCGATACATACAGCTCGCCGCCGGCATTGAAGACGAAGGTTTCTACTTCGCCGGAAGAGGCCTCGCCCAGCACCTGCACCTGCGCGGATTGGGAGAGCTGGTTGGCCGAGACGCGGTAGAACAGCGGCACCGCGCTGGGGCGGGAGATGCCCAGGGCTTCCAGTTCTTCGATGTGGTGTTCGATGGCGGCCAGGTCGCGGCCGGCCCAGCCGGCGATGACCAGGCGGGTGATGTCGGCGTCGACGGTGGTGTGGTCGGGGAGGGTAAAGGTGAGTTTCATGAGTTTCTATCCAACAGGGTGAATCAACAGGCGCGTGCCTTGCGCATTTCATTTTCCGTTCGGACTGAGTAGCTGCGCAGCAGCGTATCGAAGCCTGTCCTGAGTTCGCCGAAGGGGTACTCCGCTCCTTGCGCGCATACTGCTTCGCCTTCGATACGATCCTTCGGATCTACTCAGTCCGAACGGGAGGATCCGGTTTCGGATGAGGGTTCAATGCTTCCTGACGAAGGCCACCACCAGCACACTGGCCAGCAATTCCAGCGCGGCCACGAAGTACAGGCCCGAGGACAGCGACCCGGTGCTGGTCTTCAGTGCGCCGATCATGTAGGGCGCCACGAAACCGGCCAGGTTGCCGATGGAGTTGATGAGGGCGATGCCACCGGCAGCGGCGGTGCCGGCCAGGAAGGCGGCGGGGATGGACCAGAACACCGGGAAGGCGGCCAGGATGCCCACGGCGGCCAGCGTCAGCGAGCACAGCGCCAGCGTCGCATTGCCCAGGCTCATGCCGGTGGCGACCAGGCCGATACAGGCGATGAGGGTGGCGATGGCGCTATGCAGGCGGCGCTCGCCGGTCCTGTCGGAGTGGAAGCCGTTCCAGATCATGGCCAGGGTGCCGGCCACGAAGGGGATGGCCGAGATCAGGCCGATCTGCAGGTTACCCTTGACGCCGATCTCCTTGATGATGGACGGGGCCCAGAAGGCGATGGTGGCATTGCCGCTGACCACGCAGAAATACACGGCAGCGCAGATCCAGACGCGGTAGTTGCTGCAGGCCTGCTTGAAGGAGACGTGCTTGCCCGGTGCGCTGTTCTCGGCGGCCAGGGCCTGGGTGACGGCGTTCTTCTCGGACTCGCTCAGCCACTTGGCATTGGCCGGTTTTTCCGGCAGCCAGGCCAGCACGGCGAAGCCGGCCAGCAGCGAGGGAATGCCCTCGATGATGAAGAGCCACTGCCAGTTGGCCAGGTGGCCCACGCCTTCCATGCTGCTCATGATGAAGCCGGCGATGGGGCCGCCGACGGCACCGGCGATGGCGAACGAGGTCATGAAGAGACCATTGACGCGGGCGCGCCGCTGGGCCGGGAACCAGTAGGTCAGGTACAGCACCACGCCGGGGAAGAAGCCGGCCTCGAAGATGCCCAGCAGGAAGCGCAGGATATAGAACGAGGTCGGCGTGGTGACATAGGCCATCGCCATCGAAGCCAGGCCCCAGAGGATGGTGATGCGGGCCAGCGTCTTGCGGGCGCCGATCCTTTCCAGCAGCAGGTTGCTGGGCACTTCGAAGAGGAAGTAGCCGATGAAGAAGATGCCCGCGCCCAGGCCGTAGACGGCTTCCGAGAACTGCAGGTCCTGCAGCATCTGCAGCTTGGCGAAGCCGACGTTGACGCGGTCGATCCAGGCCAGCACGAACAGGAAGACCAGGAAGGGGATCAGCCGCCAGGCGATCTTGCGGTAGGTGTCATCCATGGCGGATGTGACAGCGGTCGTGGCCGCTGGCGTAGCCGTCGCGGAAGGGGAATAAGACATGGACTACCTCCTCTAGTGTTGCGCGCCGCCGGTCGTGCGGCGGCGTCGTGATCCGGGTGGACCTGCGTGGATGTGCGTGGATGTATGGGACTGTGCCTGCCCCGTCGCGCGCAATGGATGCGGCCGGGATGCCAGTCTTGAAGCCAGTATGGGTAAGCGCAGCGGGTACTGTCCAACAAGAAAATGTGAACAGGAATGATTGAAAAATCTTATGAGCAAAAGCAGGGCGATGGCTGCTTCATGATGGTGCCGTGCGACATCGCCCGCTGAGATGGCCACATGCAGGGCGCATGCGGCCTGCGGCGGTGTTCAGCGCAATGGTGCGGGCAGGCGGGCGATCTCCTGGCCCCAATTCAGTGCGAAGTCGGAGGCGGTTTCCTGGGCGATGCGGGCCACGGTTTCGGTCAGCGGATTCTCATGGTCCGAGCGGAAGCAGGCGATCAGGGCCAGTGCCGGGAACTCGGTATCGACCCGCAGCAGGTGCAGGCTCTCTTCGTTCAGCTCGCGCTGGATGATGGCCGGCGGCACCGCCGCGATGCCGAAGCCATCGGTGGCCAGCCGGATCATGGTGGCCACCGAGGCGATGCAATTGATATGCAGGTTGCGCTCGCCGCGTTCGCTGCCCGAGAAGAGCCGTTCGATCACCGCATGCGGCCCCGAGTTGCGGGCGAAGCTGATCACCGGGAAGGCCGCCAGGTCCGACAGGGTGAGGGTCTCGCTGCCGATGTCGAGCTTGGGACTGCCCACCCAACGCATCGGGAATTCGCACAGTGCGATGTTGCTGACCTGCGGACCGATCACCGGTTCGGCCTGCAGCACCAGGTCCAGGCTGCCCTTGCTGAACTGCTCGTGCAGGTGGATGGTGGTATCGCTGACGATCTCGATCTGCAGGCGCGGAAAGGTCTTGTGCAGGCGCCCCAGGAAGTCCGGGAACCAGCTGTGGACGATGGATTCGATCACGCCGATGCGGATCACGCCGGCATAGACTTCGCGGTCGGACATGTCGTCCTTCATCTCGCGCATGAGCTTGACCATGCGCTCGGCATAGACCAGCGCCTTGCTGCCATCGGCGGTCAGGGCCACCTCGCGCGCGCTGCGGTCGAACAGGCGCACGCCGAAATCCTGTTCGAGCGAGGCGATGCGGCTGGACACCGCTGCCTGGGTGGTATGCAGGCGTTCGGCCGTGAGCCGGAAGTTGCGCAGCCTGGCCAGCCAGACGAAGGTTTCGAGGAAGCGGATGTTCATGGCGAGAGGACGGGCGAAGGGGCGTATTTTATCGCCATGTGTCGTCGAAAGTGCTCGTCATTTTTGGTGCGCTGCGTCAGAAACTCACCTATAACGGTGCGTTTCTTGGCCGATTCTCGCGCTTTCCTGATTGCTTCTGGTGCGTTATAACGATATTTGTTTTTTGAAAGTATTTTTTCTTTACTCCGAAAACAAATGAAAATATATTTACATTTTTTCCGGCGCAGGGGCGAGAAGACCGTTCCTGCCAGGTGATAAAAAGCAGTCCAGAAAAAACGGCAGTCGCAGGGCAGGGGCGCAAACAATCCAAATCGTATAAACGATTTGAGTTGCGCCGAAGAATCGAGACATTGATCCAGACATCAACAAGGGGCGGCGGACTGTGACACAACAGCCGAAGAACATCAGCTTGCAGGGAGCGGGCGCGGTCGCGCAGGCCGTGGGCAAGCTGTATCCGCAATTGTCCAAGTCGCACCGCAAGACGGCCGACTACGTGCTGGGTAACCCTTTCCGTGCCGCCACCATGACCATCGATGAGCTTTCGGAAGCCGCCGGTATCTCGGTGGCCACGGCCAACCGCTTTGCCCACGCCCTGGGCTTCGATGGCTATGCCTCCTTCCGTGCCGCCCTGGTGGCGGACTTTGCCACCACGCTGGCGCCGGTGGAGAAGCTGCGCGACGAGGTGCAGCGCGCCGCCAGCAGCGCCGAGATCATGGCCACGGCCTTCGAGAACGACATCCGCAATATCGAAGCCACGCGTCGCCTGCTGACCCCGGAACACTGCGAACGCGCGGTCGACATGATCCTCTCGGCCGACCGCGTCTTCATCATCGGCTTCGGTGCTTCGGCCTACCTGTCGGGCCTGATGGCGCACGCGCTGGAACCCTACGTGCGCAGCGTCAGCTCGGTGGCCATGGCCGGCGGGCCCTCCCAGGCCGGTCGCCAGTTCTTCAAGCTTGACCAGCGCGACCTGGTCATTGCCATGCTGTTCCCGCGCTATGCCGCCGATACCGTCTGGCTGACCCAGCGCGCGGTGGAGAAGGGCGCGCAGATCCTCGCCATCACCGATACCCATGGTTCGCCCCTGGTGCCGCTGGCCGATGTGGCGATCTATGCGCAGATCGAGCGCAAGCTCTCGCCGACCTCGGATGCGGCGGCCCTGATCCTGATCCAGGCGCTGTGCGACGCCGTGGCGCATCGCGCGCGGCGCTCGGTGCAGGCCGCCTCGCAGATGACCGAATTCGTATTGCCCTGGCTGTACCTGTCGCAGCAGCAGTCGCCGCGTACCGGCACGACCCCGGTGGGCAAGCCTGCCAAGGCAGCCCCCAAGACCAAAGGAAAGACCAAAGCATGACCACTCCGGTAATCGCCATCCATGGCGGCGCGGGCACCATCTCGCGCAATTCGCTCTCGGCCGCTGATGAGGCCCGCTACCACCAGGCGCTGGGGACAATCGTGGCCGCCGGCCAGGCCATCCTCAACGCCGGCGGTTCGGCGCTGGACGCGGTCACCGAAGCCGTGCGCCTGCTGGAAGACTGTCCGCTCTTCAATGCCGGCCACGGCGCCGTCTATACCAGCGAGGGCAAGCATGAGCTGGATGCCTGTGTGATGAACGGCGCCGACCTCTCTTCCGGGGCGGTGGCCTGTGTCACCAATGTGCGCAATCCGGTGTTGGCCGCGCGTGCCGTGATGGAAAAGAGCGAGCACGTGCTGCTGGTGGGCGCCGGTGCCGAAGCCTTTGCCGCGCGCAACGGCGTGGCCACGGTGGCGCCGGAGTACTTCCATACCGATGCCCGTCATGAACAATGGCTGCGCGTGCGCGGCCAGGCTGGCGTGATGCTGGACCATGACGCGGCCTCCTTCGCCTTCGCGCAAAAGGAAACTAGCGAGCCCACCGAGCCCATCGACCCCGACCACAAGTTCGGTACCGTCGGTGCCGTGGCCCTGGACGGCGCCGGCAACCTGGCAGCGGCCACCTCCACCGGCGGCATCACCAACAAGCAACCGGGGCGCGTGGGCGATTCGCCCGTCATCGGCGCCGGCTGCTATGCCAACAACGCCACCGTGGCGGTGTCGGCCACCGGCACCGGCGAATCCTTCCTGCGCGCGGTGGCCTGCTACGACATCGGCGCACGCATGGCCTATGCCGGCCAGTCGCTTGGGCAGGCCAGCCAGGCGGTGGTGTTCGAGTCCCTGCCCAAGGTCGGCGGGCGCGGTGGCATCATTGCCGTGGACGCCCAGGGCAACCTGGTGCTGCCCTTCAACACCGAAGGCATGTATCGCGGCTACGGTCGCGGTGAAGAAGCGCCGGTCACGGCCATTTACGCAGACGACGCAGACCAGGCCTGAGCCGGCCCGCAGGAGAGAATCAAGATGCAACAGCCACAACGCGTACTGGACGTGAACCACCTCAGCGTGCGCTTTTCCACCTCCGAACGGACGGTGGATGCGGTGCGCGACCTGTCCTTCCACGTCGGCCAGGGCGAGACCCTGGCCATCGTCGGCGAGTCCGGCTCGGGCAAGTCGGTGTCGTCGCTGGCCATCATGCGCCTGATCGAACACGGTGGCGGCAAGATCGCCAGCGGCAGCATGCAGTTCCTGCGTCGCAACGGCCAGACCCTGGACCTGGCCCAGGCCGATAACGCCACCATGCGCGGCATCCGCGGCAAGGAGATCGCCATGATCTTCCAGGAGCCGATGACCTCGCTGAACCCGGTCTTCACGGTCGGCGAGCAGATCGCCGAATCGATCCGCCTGCACCAGGGCATGGGCCGTGCGGCCGCCCAGGCCGAGGCGCTGCGCATGCTGGAGATGGTGCGCATCCCCGAAGCCAAACGCGTGCTGGGACGCCATCCGCACCAGTTGTCGGGCGGTATGCGCCAGCGCGTGATGATCGCCATGGCGCTGTCGTGCAAGCCATCGCTGTTGATCGCGGACGAACCGACCACGGCGCTGGACGTGACCATCCAGGCGCAGATCCTGCAACTGATCCGCTCGCTGCAGGAAGAGATGCAGATGGGCGTGGTCTTCATCACCCACGACATGGGCGTGGTAGCCGAGGTGGCCGACCGCGTGGTGGTGATGTGCCGCGGCGAGAAGGTGGAAGAGAACGAGGTCAAGTCGCTCTTTGCCGCGCCCGCCCATCCCTACACCCGCTCCTTGCTGGCCGCCGTGCCGCGCCTGGGTTCCATGCGCGGCACCGATACCCCGCTGCGCTTTGGCATCGCCCCGCAAGCCGAGGTGCGCCCCGACCTGGCCGCCAGCGCCGCCGAGCTGCAGGCACAGAAGGAGATCGCCCAGCAGCGCGAGCCCATCCTCAAGGTGCGCGAGCTGACCACCCGCTTTGATGTCAAGAGCGGCATCTTCGGTCGCGTCAAGCAGCGCGTGCATGCGGTGGAGAAGGTCAGCTTCGATCTCTATTCCGGCGAGACCCTGGCCATCGTCGGCGAGTCCGGCTGTGGCAAGTCCACCACCGGCCGTTCCTTGCTGCGCCTGGTCGATATCGCCGGCGGCCGCGTCGAATTCGGCGGACGCGACCTGGCGCAACTGCCGCGCAGCGAGCTGCGCCAGCTGCGTCGCGATATCCAGTTCATCTTCCAGGACCCGTTTGCCTCGCTCGATCCGCGCATGACGGTCGGCTATTCCATCATGGAGCCCATGCTGGTGCATGGCATGAAGGAGGGTGCGCAAGAGCGCGTGGATGCGTTGCTGACCCGCGTAGGCCTCACGCCCGAGCACGGCCAGCGCTATCCGCACGAATTCTCCGGCGGCCAGCGCCAGCGCATCTGCATCGCACGCGCCCTGGCGCTGAACCCCAAGATCGTCATCGCCGATGAATCGGTGTCGGCGCTGGACGTGTCGATCCAGGCCCAGATCGTCAACCTGATGCTGGACCTGCAGGCCGAGCTGGGCATCTCCTTCATCTTCATCTCGCACGACATGGCCGTGGTGGAGCGCATCAGCCACCGCGTGGCGGTGATGTACCTGGGCCAGATCGTGGAGATCGGCCCGCGCCGGGCCATCTTCGAGAACCCGCAGCATCCCTATACGCGCAAGCTGATGGCGGCCGTGCCCATCGCCGACCCGACGCTGCGCCAGCCGGGCAAGAAGCTGTTGACCGACGAGATCCCCAGCCCGATCCGGCTGGTGGGCGACGAGCCCAAGGTAGAGCCCTTGAAGGAAGTTGCTCCCGGGCACTTTGTGGCGCAGCACCGGATTGCCGGCGCATTTTGACGGCGCCGTTTGAATTCACTTGGTAAAGTTTCCATTGTTGTAAATGCAGTCAGCGCAGTAATCTCAATAACGCTGTACCAACCTCAGCCTCACTGATCAGGAGAGACTAATGTCCGCATCCGCAAAAAACAAAGCAATGACCGCCGCCAAATGGGTGGCCATGGGAACCCTGGGCGCCGCCCTGCAGTTCGGCGCGGCCAATGCCTTCGCCGCCAAGTCCGTCACGGTGGCCGTGTATTCGACCTTCACCACGATGGACCCTTACGACGCCAACGACACGCTGTCGCTGTCCATCGCCAAGTCGTTCTACCAGGGCCTGTTCGGTTTCGACAAGGACATGAAGCTGATCCCGGTGCTGGCGGAAGGCTACCTGGTCAGCAAGGACGGCCTGGAATACACCATCCGCCTGAAGCAAGGCGTGAAGTTCCATGATGGCACCCCGTTCAAGGCCGATGCCGTCAAGGCGGTGTTCGACCGTGTGACCAATCCGGACAACAAGCTCAAGCGCTACAACCTCTTCAGCCGCGTGGCCAAGACCGAGATCCTCAACGACTACACCGTCAAGATCGTGTTGAAGGAACCGTTCTCGGCCTTCATCAACGTGCTGGCCCACCCGTCGGCCGTGATGATTTCGCCGGCCGCGCTGAAGCAGTACGGCAACAAGGACATCGCCTTCCACCCGGTCGGCACCGGTCCCTTCAAATTCGTCGAATGGAAGCAGACCGACTACGTCAAGGTCGAGAAATTCGATGGTTACTGGAAGCAGGGCTACCCCAAGGTCGACGAGATCCTGTGGAAGCCGGTGGTGGACAACAATGCCCGCGCTGCCATGCTGCAGACCGGCGAGGCGCAGTTCACCTATCCCGTGCCCTACGAACAGGCTGACCTGCTCAAGGGCAAGGGCAACCTGGAGTTGATCGCCGGCCCGTCGATCATCCAGCGTTACATGTCGATGAATACCAAGCAGAAGCCTTTCGACAATCCGAAGGTGCGCGAAGCCATCAACTACGCCATCAACAAGCAGGCGCTGGTGAAGGTGGCCTTCAATGGCTACGCAGTGCCGATGGATGGCGTGGTGCCGCAGGGCGTGGACTACGCCTTCAAGACCGGCCCGTGGCCGTATGATCCGAAGAAGGCCAAGGCCCTGCTGGCCGAAGCCGGCTATCCGAATGGTTTCGAGACCGAACTGTGGTCGGCCTATACCCACAGCACCGCGGTGAAGATCATCCAGTTCCTGCAGCAGCAACTGGCGCAAGTGGGCATCAAGGCCAAGATCCAGGCCCTGGAAGCCGGCCAGCGCGTCGAGCGCGTGGAAAGCTGGCAGGATCCGGCCACCGCGCCGGTGCGCCTGCTCTACATCGGCTGGTCGTCCTCCACCGGCGAAGCCGACTGGGCACTGCGTCCGCTGCTGGCTTCCGAAGCCTTCCCGCCGCGCCTCTACAACACCGCCTACTACAAGAACGACAAGGTCGATGCCGATATCGCCAAGGCCCTGACCCTGACCGATCGCAAGGAGAAGGAAGCGCTGTACAAGGATGCCCAGCAGGAAGTCTGGAAGGACGCACCGTGGGCCTTCCTGGTCACCGAGAAGCTGCTCTATGCCCGCAACAAGAACCTCAAGGGTATCTACGTGATGCCTGACCAGGCCTTCGAGTTCGAGAACATCGAGCTGACCAAGTAAGTCGCATGCAGCGACGGTGGTGCGGCCATGGGCTGCACCACCGGTGATGTTTTGTCGTTCTGCCGCCGTCATGGCAAGCATGGCGGCGGCACAGATCATGGCTTCAAGCAGGACACCGATCCAGCGGCGCGAAGCGGCCCCCGAAGCGGCCCCCGAAGCGGCCCCATTTACGGCCCTATTCAGAGAGCATCATGTTTTCCTATCTCATCAAACGCCTGTTAGGCCTGATCCCCACGCTGCTGCTGGTGGCGGTGCTGGTATTCCTATTCATTCACCTGCTGCCGGGCGACCCCGCGCGGCTGGCAGCCGGTCCCGAAGCCGACGACAAGACGGTCGCGCTGGTGCGCGCCGACCTCGGCCTGGACAAGCCCCTGCCGGAGCAGTTCGTCAATTTCTTCGTCAATGCGGCCAAGGGCGATTTCGGTCGCTCCGTGCGCACCAAGCGTCCGGTGGCCGAGGAGATCGGCGCACGCTTCTGGCCCACGCTGTGGCTGACCGTGGTGGCCATGATCTGGGCGGTGCTGTTCGGCCTGGTCATCGGCATTTCGTCGGCGGTATGGCGCAACAAGTGGCCCGATCGCCTGGGCATGACGCTGGCGGTGTCGGGCATTTCCTTCCCGGCCTTTTCGCTGGGCATCCTGCTGATGCAGGTGTTCTCGGTCAACCTGGGCTGGCTGCCCACCGTCGGTGACGATACCTGGCGCCACTACATCCTGCCCTCCATCACGCTGGGCGCGGCCGTGGCCGCCGTGATGGCGCGCTTTACCCGTTCCTCCTTCATCGAGATCCTGCAGGAAGATTTCGTGCGCACCGCGCGTGCCAAGGGCCTGGCCGAGACCGTGGTGGTCGTCAAGCATTGCCTGCGCAATGCGCTCATCCCGGTGGTCACGATGATGGGCCTGCAGTTCGGTTTCCTGCTGGGCGGCTCCATCCTGGTGGAGGTGGTGTTCAACTGGCCGGGCATGGGACGCCTGCTGGTGGACGCTGTCGAGATGCGTGACTATCCCGTCATCCAGGCCGAGATCCTGCTGTTCTCGCTGGAATTCATTTTCATCAACCTGGTGGTGGACGTGCTGTATGCCGTGATCAACCCCAGCATCCGTTTCAAGTGAGGGGAATCATGTCGCTCTCCAATGCTCCCGTTTCCGAGACCGGCGCGCCGCTGCCGCCGCCCGACCCGGCCGCCGTGGCTGCCGCCTCCGGCCAGAAGATCCGCACCCCCTGGCGCGAATTCTGGCGCAAGTTCAAGAAGCAGCACCTGGCCGTCTATGCCGGCATCTTCATCCTGCTGCTCATCGCCGTGGCCATCATTGCGCCGCTGATCGTGCCTTTCGATCCGGAGAACTACTTCGACTACGACGCCCTCAATTCGCCCCCGACCTGGACCCACTGGTTCGGCGTGGATTCGCTGGGTCGCGACATCTTCAGCCGCATCCTGATGGGTGCGCGCATCTCGCTGGCCTCAGGCTTCTTCTCGGTGGCCATCGGCGCGGTGATCGGCACCGTCTTTGGCCTCCTGGCCGGTTACTACGAAGGTTGGTGGGACCGCATCACCATGCGCATCTGCGACGTGCTGTTCGCCTTCCCCGGCATCCTGCTGGCCATCGGCATCGTGGCCATCCTGGGCGGCGGCATGATCAACGTGATCATCTCGGTATCGGTGTTCAGCATCCCGGCCTTTGCCCGCCTGGTGCGCGGCAATACGCTGCAGTTGAAGAACCTGACCTATATCGAGGCTACCCGCAGCATCGGTGCGTCGGATGCGACCATCATGTGGAAGCACATCTTCCCCGGCACCATCTCGGCCATCGTGGTGTATTTCACGATGCGTATCGGCACCTCCATCATCACCGCCGCCGGCCTGTCCTTCCTCGGCCTGGGTGCGCAATCGCCTACGCCTGAATGGGGCCTGATGTTGAACGAGGCCCGTGCTGACATGGTCACCTCGCCGCACATCGCCATCGTGCCCAGCATCGCCATCTTCCTCACCGTGCTGGCCTTCAACCTGCTGGGCGACGGCTTGCGTGACGCGCTCGATCCCAAGATCGACCAGCGCTGATCACGATGAACCTGCAGGTTCCGCATATCGGCCGGCTCGCTGCCGGCCCGCGCAACAGCATCACCGACGTGGCCGGCGTGCGCGTGGGCCATTGCACGCTGGACGCCGGCCCGGTCCAGACCGGCGTGACCGTGCTCATGCCGCATGGCGGCAACCTCTTCACCCACCGGCTGCCGGCCGCTGCCGCCGTCATCAACGGCTTCGGCAAGAGTGCCGGGCTGGTGCAGCTGGAAGAACTGGGCCAGCTGGAGTCGCCCATCGCGCTCTCCAATACCTTTGCCGTGGGCACGCTGCTGACCGCCCAGGTGCGCCATACCCTGCGCGAGAACCCCGAATGCGGACGTAGCCTCTCCACCGTCAATGCCCTGGTGCTGGAATGCAATGACGCCTATCTCAACGACCAGCAGGCGCTGGCCATCGAGGAAGGGCATTACCTGCAGGCGCTGCAAGCGCTGTCGCAGGAGGTGGCGCAGGGCGCGGTCGGCGCGGGGCGGGGCATGTCCAGCTTCGGCCTCAAGGGTGGCATCGGCACGGCCTCGCGCTGCGTGAGCATTGGTGCTGCCGGCAATGCCTTTACCGTGGGTGCGCTGGTGCTGTCCAATTTCGGCCGCCTGCCTGATCTGGTCATCGATGGTGATCCGGTCGGTCGTCGGCTGGCCGACAGTGCAGCGTCCGATCACAGCCCAGAGAAGGGCTCCATCATCATGATCCTGGCCACCGATGCGCCGCTGGATGCGCGCCAGCTGAAGCGCCTGGCCACCCGCGCCGGCGCTGGCCTGGCGCGCACCGGCTCGGTCTACGGGCATGGCAGTGGCGACATCGCGCTGGCCTTCTCGACCGCCCAGCAGATCGAGGCAAGTGCCGAGTGCGTGCAGCTGACGCTGCTGGCCGATCACCTGCTCGACCCCCTGTTCCATGCCGCCGCTGACAGTGTGGAGCAAGCCATACTCCACGCGCTCTTTGCCGCCGAGACGGTGCGCGGGCGCGATGGCCATGTGCGCGTGAGCCTGCGTGAGCGGCTGGCGGCGCTGGCCTGAGATTGACTGAACGACTGACCGCAGCGAGATTTCCATGACTACCCAACGCGCCAACATCCTGGTTTCCGTCGATATCGAAGGCGTGGCCGGGGTGTTCCATCCCGAGCAGACCCGCGCCGGCAACGGCGAATATGAACGCGCCCGACGCTGGATGACCGAGGAAGCCAATGCCGTCATCCGTGGCGCGCTGGCCGCTGGTGCGACCGCCATCAAGGTCAACGATTCGCACGGCGGTTTCCGCAACCTGTTGCCCGACCTGCTGCACGCACAGGCGCGCATGGTGCTGGGCAAGCCGCGTGTACTGGGCATGATGGGCGGGGTGGACCACGATATCGACGCGGTCATGCTGGTGGGTTACCACTCGCGTGCCCAGGGGCGTGGCATCCTGGCGCATACCACCAACAGTTTCGCCTTCGCCCGCGTCTGGCTGGGCGGGCAGGAGCTGGGCGAGGCCGGCCTCTACGGTGCACTGGCCGCCGAGCATGGTGTACCGGTGATCTTCGGCAGCGGCGACGATGCCTTCATCGAGGAGAACCAGCCACTGTTCCCCCATGCCGTCTTTGCCGAGACCAAGAAGGCCTATGGCGCCAACAGCGGCGATACGCTCACACCCCAACAGTCCTGCGTCTTGCTGGAAGAGCGCGCCCGCCAGGCGGTAGCAAGCCTGGTGGCACGACCGGCATCGATGCCGGTGCTGCCCCTGCGCGGACCGCTACGCTGCCGCCTGCAGGCGCAGACGGTGGCGCTGGCCGACCTGTTCAGCCAGTTGCCGATCCTGGAGCGTACCGACAATGTCACCGTGGAGTTCGATGCGCCGACGGCGGAATATGCGGTGCGGGTACTCAACAGCCTCTCGGCCATGTCGGCCATGCTGCGCTAGGCTCTCGTTTGGTGGTTTGTTGACTCTCATTTGGGAAGCTTCTAAGATGAGAGAATGAAACCGACCAAATGAGAGGCTGAGCATGGCAACCCGATCCGCGGCGGCGCGTACATCCGCATCCGCTAAGAGCGCGCAGGGCCTGGGCACCAGGCCGCATGATTTCGAGCGTTTCGCCAGCATGGACCCGGTCAGCCAGGGCCGCACCATCCGTGATGGCATGGATGCCATCATCGCCGAGCGCGTTGCCAAGGAACTGTTGCAGGTTCCCCTGCAGACGCTGCTGGCCGGACTGGGCCTGCCAAGTTCGACCATCCTGCGCAAGATTTCACGCAAGGAACGTCTCTCCGGACCCGAATCGGACCGCATCGCACGTGTGCTCTACATTCACGAACAGGCGGCCGATGTTTTCGAGGATGAAGCACTGGCGGCTCAGTGGATGCGTCGACCCAATGCGACCCTGGGCGGCATGACACCGCTGGAAGTGCTCGATACCCAACCCGGTTATGACCGGGTCCGCGATATTCTCAGCCGTATCGCCTTCGGGGTGGCGGCTTGACGTCTACCCGGGTCTACCGGCTCGCCAAGGAAAAACCGGGTCATTACGCGGCAGATGACCTGTCCGGCAATGGCGCGGCCCTGAGCGGCGGCCGCTGGAATCCACGCGGCATGCGTGTGCTCTACACCTGTTGCGCTGCCTCCACGGCACTGCTGGAATCGCTGGTCCACATGGCCGGGCTGATGCCTCGTGCCAACTTCTACCTGATCGTGCTGGAGTTGCCGCAGGCCGAGCTGCGCAAGGCCTACGTCCCTGAGATGCCGCCGGACTGGTTCGACATCACCCGCGACCCTGCCAGCACCGCCGCCATCGGCAAACATTGGATCGAGCAAGGCAAGCAACTGGCGATGAAGGTGCCATCGGTGGTCAGCCCGACTGATTTCAACCTGCTGCTCAATCCCCTGCATCCGCAGATGGCCAGTGTCCGGGTAGTGGAAAAGCGGCCCTTCCAGTTCGACGCCCGATTATTCGGCTGAGGCGTCCGACCTGGTTCCTCACGTCTTTACTTCGCCTTGCTCTCGATAAGCTTGACCAGCGCATGCAGGGTCAGGTTGACCGGCGTGGCGATGCCCAGCGCCTGACCGCGACGCACGATGAATCCATTGAGGTGGTCGATCTCGCTGGGTTTGCCGCGTGCCACGTCCTGGGCGGTGGAGGAGAATTGCGTGGGCATGGTCTCGACGATCTTGCGGACCGCCACATCCACGTCGCCGGCCAGCGTGACGCCTTCGGCATCGGCGACGGCGCGGCATTCGGCCACCAGGTTGCGGATCAATTCCGGCACACCCGCGCCTTCCACCAGCTTGCCATAGGGCAGTTGCGTGATGGCCGAGAGGGCGTTGTAGGCGCAGTTGATGATCAGCTTCAGCCACAGCGCGCCGCGCACATTGTCGGAAATCTCGGTGGGTACGCCGGCGGCCACCAGGGCATCGGCGGCTTCACGGCTGCGGGCCGAGGGTTCGATCACCAGCTCGCCGCGGCCGTGATGCTTGACGTGGCCGGGGCCGGCCATCTCGGTGGCGACGTAGACCACGGCGGCCGATACCGGCTGCGGGATGACGGTGCGCAGGCGCTCGGCATTGTCGGTACCGTTCTGCAGGCTCAGCACCAGCGTGTCGGCGCCCAGGTGCGGGCGCAGTTGCGCACCGGCGGTCTCGGTATCGGGGGATTTGACGCAGAACAGCACCAGGTCGGCACCGGCGGCGATGGCGGGATCGGTGCTGGCCTTGACGGCAATGGTCTCATCGAAGGTCTTGGCCTCCAGTCGCAGCCCGATGGTATTGAAGGCCTCCACGTGCTGGGGGCGACCGATCAGGGCCACCTCGTGGCCGGCGCGTGCCAGCATGCCGGCGAAATAACATCCCACGGCGCCCGCGCCCATGACTGCGACTTTCATGCTGGTCTCCCTGACTGGATCAAAGCGAAAAGACTAACACAGCATGGCTGCGCTTTCAGCGCAGGGGCAGCATTGGTCAGCGTCACGCGCTACGGATCAGAACGAGCGCCGCACCCGCACCGAGACATAGGCCGGCGGCTTGGTGGTAGCCGTGGCACGGGCACTGTGCAGGCGATGCAGGGTGATCTGGTTGACCTCGGCGTGGCTGCCGTCGATGTGCTCATCCATCAATCGCTGCGCCGCTTCGCTGTCACCGGCGGCGATGCGGTCGAGGATGGCGGCGTGTTCCTCGTAGGTCGAATGCAGGCAGTCGCCATAGAGGAAGTCCAGGCGCCGCACGATACGGATGCGGTCGGTGAGACGGTCGAAGGTATCGGCCATCTCCTGGTTGCCGGCCGCGCGTACCAGGGTCTGGTGGAAGATCTCGTCCAGCAGCGCGGCCTTGGGGCCGTCCAGTTCGCGCTCCCCGGCCGGCACGCACCAGGTGGCGCGCAGGCCGGCCAGGACCGACAGGTCGCCGGCCTGTGCACACAGACGCCGCACGGCATGGGTTTCGATGAGCCGGCGCATTTCGTAGAGGTCTGAAAAACGCTTGAAATCGATCGGCACCACTTCCCAGCCACCGCGCACATAGCCCTGCATCAGGCCATCGCCCTGCAGCCGTTGCAGGGCCTGCCGCACCGGCGTGCGCGAGACCTTGAAGTGGGCCGCCACCTCGGTCTCGGTGACCTGGTCGCCGGGCAAGAGCCGCATGTCGAAGATGTCCTGGCGCAGTTGCGCATAGACGTATTCTGGCAGCGAGCCGGTGCGGGCGAGGTGTTCGGTAGCATTGGCGTCGTCGACATCGACGGCGGGCGGTGCAGCAGAGGGCGGGGCAGCGACGCTCTTCACGATGGATGCTTCCTCACCAGGCTGCCACGCAACCATCGGTGCGCGGTTCGGTGCCGCCGCAGAGCACGCCTTCGTCATTGCGCCAGATGATCTGGCCACGGCCGAAGCCCAGCTGGTTGCCCGACCACGACACTTCGTGACCCAGTCCGGCCAGGCCACGGAAGAGGTGTTCGGCGGTGCTGTGCTCGATGGCGACCTTGTTGCCCTTTTCCCATTCCCAGCGCGGCGCATCCAGGGAGGCTTGCGGGTTCAGGCCGAAGTCCACCGTGTTCATCACCATCTGGACATGCCCTTGCGGTTGCATGAAGCCACCCATCACGCCGAAGGGGCCGACGGCCTGGCCGTCGCGGGTCATGAAGCCGGGGATGATGGTGTGGTAGGGGCGCTTGCCCGGCGCCAGCACATTGGGGTGGCCGGCTTCCAGCGTGAAGTTGTTGCCGCGGTTGTGCAGGGCGATGCCGGTACCCGGGACCACCAGGCCGGAACCGAAGCCCATGTAGTTGCTCTGGATGAAGGACACCATGTTGCCCTCGGCGTCGGCCGTGCACAGGTAGACCGTGCCGCCGCGCGACGGGTCGCCGGCCACCGGCAGGGTGGCGCGCTGGCCGATGAGCTTGCGGCGTTCGTCGGCGTAGGCATCCGAGAGCAACTGCTCCACCGTCACCTTCATGTGGGCCGGGTCGGCGATGTGCGCCAGGCCGTCGGCATAGGCCAGCTTGATGGCTTCGATCTGGCGGTGGTAGGTGGCCAGCGTATCGCGCTCGGAAAAGTCATAGGCCTTCAACAGGTTCAGCGCCATCAGGGCCACCATGCCGTGGCCATTGGGCGGGATTTCCCAGACGTCGTAGCCGCGATAGTTCACGCCGATGGGATCGACCCACTCGGGCTGGAAGGCCGCCAGATCGGAGGCCTGCATATAGCCACCGGCCTGGCCGATGAAGCCGGCGATCTGCTCGGCCAGCGCGCCGCGATAGAAGCTCTCGGCGTTGTCTGCGGCGATGGCCGCCAGTGTGGCGGCATGACCTGCCGAGCGCCACAGCTGGCCGGCCCGGGGCGCCTGGCCATCGATGCTGAAGGTATCGAACCATGACTGGAAGTGGGCCTCCTTGAATTCGCGCTTGAAGTGCTGGTGCGCCACCTGCCAGGCATGCGCCACCATGGGCGAGACCGGGAACCCCTCCTGCGCCAGCGTGATGGCGCCCGACATCGAGTCCGTCAGCGCCAGCTTGCCGAAGCGCCTGGCCATGGCGGCCCAGGCGCTGGGCGTGCCGGGCACGGTCACCGGCAGGGCGCCATACTTGGGGACGTCCTTGAGGCCGGCGCCGGTGAGCTTGTCGGCCGAGATCGATTGTGGCGCCGGGCCGCTGGCGTTGAGGCCATGCAGCTTGCCGCCGTGCCAGACCAGGGCGAAGGCATCGCCACCGATGCCGTTGGCGGTGGGCTCCACTACCGTCAGCGCGGCGGCGGCGGCGATGGCGGCGTCGATGGCATTGCCACCCCGTTGCAGCACTTCCAGGCCCGCTTGCGCGGCCAGTGGTTGCGAGGTGGCGACCATGCCGCGACGGGCATAGACGGCGCTGCGGCGCGAGTGGTAGGGGTAGTGGTTGCTGCTGAAGTCGGGGAAGGCGGGCATGGCGGTCTCTCGTTCTGGGTTCGGGGGCGTATTCTAACGGCTTGGCTTAACGGTACAGGTGGCAGGCCACGGTATGGGTGGCGCTGAGCTTGATCGGGGCAGGCGCCTGGGTCTTGCAGAGCTCCATGCAGGACGGGCAGCGTGGATGGAAGTGGCAACCCGACGGGGGCGCGGCCGGGTTGGGGATGCTTCCCTGCAGCACGATGCGCTGGCGTTGTTGGCGCGGATGCTCGCGCGGGATGGCCGACAGCAGGGCCTGTGTGTAGGGATGGCGTGGCTGGGCGTAGATGTCTTCGCGCGCGCCCAGCTCGACCAGGCGGCCCAGATACATCACGCCGATGGTGTCACTCACATGGCGCACCACGGCCAGGTCGTGCGAGACGAAGAGGTAGGTCAGGCCCAGCTCCTGTTGCAGCTCGCGCAGCAGGTT
>JAFAMT010000073.1 GCA_019233085.1 Herbaspirillum sp. | reverse complement strand
TGGGGAGATGCGCGCCGTATGGACAAAGCCGCCTAGTCAGAGTGGGCATCACCCGCGCACGCCGACGCTTGTTGGTTCTAACACCGGCATGGCCGGTCTGCCCGCTGCATCGTTGTGAAAGGCTATGATGTCTCAGCTCATATGCTGGTGTGGCCGTAAAATATGTTCATGCAACTAGCTAAGCGGAGACCCAAGGTATGACCGAAATCGACACTATTCATAGTGGCAGTAACGTGTTTTCCGATTTGGGCTTCAGTCCAGATCATGCCGCCGTGATGCTGGTACGTATCCAAATAGCAGCATCTATTTTAGAATGCATTCGAAAAAACGGCTGGACACCCACTCAAGCAGCAAGCGAACTCGACATCTCAGACCAACTCGTGTCTCAAATTGTCTGCACCGAGCTGAGAGAGGTGAGCCTGGATACGTTGTGGATGATTGCGACACGTTCAGGACTAGACTTAGAGCTAAAACTGAGCGAAAAAGACTGATTTTCGCTGACTGCACTCGACGGATGACTGTTTAATTGAACTTAATCACTCAAAATGACTGACACACCTGTTGCGTATGGTCGGTGTGGATCCATCGTGGACCATATTGGAACTAAAAATTTGAAAATAATGCAAAAAATCAAATTTAAAATTTTAGTTCCGAATAATTCAAACTTTTAGTTCGGCGGACTGCCGCTCCGACTTTACAAAGTTAGTACTTAAATATTTACAAAGTTAGTACTATGGACGCCTGGACGACCTGAAAAGAAGCGATAAACTACAGTCCAGTATTTTACATAATACAAATTATGCGAATTTATATGTTACTGGTTCCATAGACGCTCACGAAGCCGAAGCCATCATCTCCTGACCCGCCTGCAGCAGGAAATCCCGCAGCAATCGCGCGCTCGGCCCCACGCGCTGGGCATGGACCAGATAGATTTCCAGCGGTGCAGTTTGCACTTGCGGCAACACCCGCACCAGTTCGCCCGCGGCCAGCAGGGTCGCGGCATCATAGGCCGGCAGCCTGGCCAGGCCTTCGCCGGCCAGCACGAAAGCCAGACGCGAGGCGGCGCTGTCGGTAACCACGTCACCCCGGATGGGGACCTGGATTTCCTCTTCACCCAGATGCAGGGACATGCTCTTCTGGTTCGGTGGATAGACCACCCAGCGATGCTGGGACAACTCGTCCACGCTGGTCGGGGCGCGATAGCGGCGCAGGTAGGCGGGTGCGGCGCACAGCATGGTGGGTTCCTTGACCAGACGTCGCGCCACCAGGCTGGAATCAGCCAGCGGGCCGGCGCGCACCGCCAGTTCCATCCCCTTTTGCACGAGGTCGACATTGCTGTCGTTCATTGCCACGTGCAGGCGTACGGAAGGATAACGACGTCGGAATTCCAGCAGCGCCGGCAGGATGCGCTTGTTGCCGAAATGATGCGAACAGGTGATGCGCACCTCGCCGCTGGGCTCGGCACGCAGCAGTTCCATGCCGCGAATGCCGTCGTGGGCTTCGTCCAGCAAGCGCTCGCAATGGACCCGGAAAGCTTCCCCCGCCGGTGTCAGACTGAAGCTGCGGGTGCTGCGCTGGGCCAGTGGCACCCCCAGCCGGCTTTCCAGCGCGCGCACGTGATGGCTGACGACCGCGCGCGTAAGTCCCAGCGCACGCGCACCTGCGGCAAAGCTGCCGGCCCGTACCACCGTGGCAAACACCGCCATGGCACGCAGTTCGTCGAGGATAGGTGCGTCATCAGCCATGGCGGATCGTATGATCTAGTTTGACATTGCGTCAGCATATCAGACTCTACCGCGGTTTCCTGCCCTTCCCTATAGTTTGTTCAACCGCAGCAATGCGGCAATCACCCAATCATCCAGCTATAAGGAGCTTTATCATGAGCATGAAGACTGTCCTTTTTATTTTGACAAATAGTGCAAGCATTGGCCCCAACTCGCGTGCCACGGGCTACTTCTTCCCGGAAGTGGCGCACCCCGTGGAGGTGTTCGAGCGCGCAGGCATCGCCGTGGAGTTCGCCTCGCCGCTGGGCGGCACGCCGCCGGAAGACGGCTACGACGCCAACGACCCGGCGCAGCTGGCTTTCCGCAACAGCCTGGCGATCCGTCGCATGGCGCGCAGCCGCAAGCTCTCCGAGGTGGATGTGCTGGACTATGACGCCATCTTCTTCCCGGGCGGCCTGGGTCCGATGGTGGATATCGCGGTCGATCCCGAGGTCAAGCGTGCCATCGCCCGGGTCTGGGATGCCGGCAAGATCGTCTCGGCCGTATGCCATGGCCCGGTGGCGTTCCTGGGGGTGACGCTGGGGGATGGCACGCCACTGTTGCGCGGCCGCAAGCTGACATCCTTCTCCAACGAAGAGGAAGCCAACTACGCCCAGGCCGACGTTCCCTTCCAGCTGGAGGATGCCCTGCGTGCCGAAGGTGCCGAACATACGTCGGCCGCGCCGTGGCAAGCCCAGGTCGTGGTCGACGGCCGGCTCATCACCGGCCAGAACCCGGCCTCTGGCGCCGGCATGGCCGCAGCCGTCGTGCAGGCGCTCACTGCGGAGGCAGCATGAACGCCGCCGATGAGATCACCGTGCTGGCGCGCTGGCAGCCGGCGCCCAGTGCCATGGCCGAGGTACTTGCCCTGGCCCATGAGGTGCGTGAGCGTTCTCTGGCCGAGCCCGGTTGCCTGGGCTATGAGATCTACCGCACGGCAGCTACGCCGGAAGCCGTGTTGCTGGTGGAACGCTACCGCGATGCCGCCGCGCTGGACAAGCACAAGCAGTCACCGCATTACCAGTTGCTCGTCACCGGTCAGGTGCTGCCGCTGCTGGCCTATCGCAAGGTGGACCTGCTGCGTCCCGGCGCGCCGGCTTGAGCGCCAGGCAGGGGAGGCCCTTGCCCTCTCCTGCCGGCCCACGCTGCAGGACTGGCTCTGGCGAGGTCGAGGTATTGGCTACGCGCTGACAGAGCGCTGCAAGAAGGACAGAAATTCCTGAAACTGGCCGATGCCACTGCCCATTACACGCAGCGTGCGCAATGACTTTTCCAGGGGCCAGCCATTCTGTCTTGCGCGGCTGATCGCCATGACGGCGGTAGCGCGCCTGCCTGTGCCACTGTGCAACACATAAGGCCCCTCTCCCGAGCGCAAGGCTTGTGTCACCTGCGCAACGACATCTTCATTGAGACCCGATTCGTCGACCCCGATGTTGACGTAACGCAATCCGCTTTTCGCAACCAGCTCCTGATTGGCTCCTGCGGTTTCGGATCGCAGTCGCAGATCGATCACGGTTCGCACGCCCTTTTGCCTCAGCAGCTCAAGATCAGCCGCATCGGGCTGGGAGCCGAGATGCAGGTCAGGATTCATTTGCACATACATTCTCATGCTGAAGACTCCGGAAGAGATAAATTCAATATAGAGCTCGGTAAACATCTAAAAATAGCTTATATTGGAACTCTAAATCATGCAAGAAGATTTGCATAAAGGAGTCCATGTCATGAAAAAGTCCAAGCAGGAAACACTCGATACACGCAAACGCATCCTGTCGACAGCCACCCGCATGTTCCTCGCCGATGGCCTGGCCGAGACCGGGATCGCCAGCATCATGAGTGCCGCCGGCCTGACCCAGGGCGGCTTTTATCGGCACTTCCGTTCCAAGGAACAGCTCATCGTCGAAGCCAGCCTGGCCGCCAACGATCACATGTTCGATCACTTCAACCGGGCCCTGGCCGGCCTGTCGCCAGGCCAGGCGCTGGCTACCGCAGTGGACATGTACCTGAGCCAGCTCGATGCGGTGGAATGCGGCGGCATGTGCCCCTTGCCCAACCTGGGCAGCGAATTGCGGCTGGCCGACCGGCAGGTACGCAGCGCCGCCATGGCCGGGCACCAGCGCCTGGTGCTGTTCTTCCAGGTCCTGGCGACCCGGGCCGGAGAGGCCGATCCGGCCCGCCTGGCCGAGGCCCTGGTCACTACCATGGTGGGGGCCGTGATGCTGGCCCGGGTGGCGGTCAGCGTCGAAAGCCGGCAGGCCATCCTGGCCAATTGCCGCAAGTCCCTGCAGGCCATGCTGCCGCCGGCGAGCGGCCAGGACTGAACTTTCCCGCGGGCATCCGCTGTGTCATCGGCGTCAGGCTAGGTAAAAAAGCCTTGAATATTTTAGAGTTCGTTGATAATCTATGATTAGTGGTTAGTCGTACTCTAATAATGGCTGGTCCATACCGGCTCCTTCAGATCCTTCAGCTCCTGCAGTTTCTTTTCTCCGAGGCCCCCATGCACACCCTGCTCTCCCGCTTGCCACGGCGCACCATCCTTAGCGCCGCGCTCCTGCTGTCCCTGGCCGCATGCGGCCATCCGCCGCCACCCGCCGAGCGTATCGCCAAGGTCGCCTGGACCACCGTGCAGCCCGCTGCTGCCGAGCAGGTCAGCTTTACCGGGGTGGTGCATGCCCGTACCGAGAGCAAGCTGGGCTTCCGCGTATCCGGCAAGATCGTCGAGCGCCTGGTGGATCCCGGCCAGACCGTGCGCCGTGGCCAGCCCCTGATGCGTATCGATGCCGAGGACTACGACCTGGCCCTGGCTGCCGCCCGCGCCGCAGTGGAAGCCGCCCAGGCCCGCCAGGTGCAGGCCGTGGCCGAGGAAGCGCGGCTGCGCAAGCTGCTGGAACATGGCGCCACCTCCAACCAGGCCTACGAACAGGCCAAGGCAGCCGCTGACGCCGCCGTGGCCCAGACCCGTGCCGAAGCCGCCAAGGCGCGTGAAACCGAGCATCAGCGTGACTATGCCGTCCTCAAAGCCGATATGGATGGTGTGGTACTGGCCGTTCCCAGCGATGTCGGCCAGGTGGTCGCCGCCGGGCAGAATGTGGTGACGCTGGCCCGTGACGGCGCCCGCGAAGCCCTGGTCTATCTGCCCGAGCAGGAACTGGGCATGGCCAAGCGCAGCGCCACCGCCTCGCTGTTCAGTGATCCCGACAAGCTCGCTCCGGCCACCCTGCGTGAACTGGCTGCCGTGGCCGACCCGCAGACCCGTACCTACCTGGCACGCTACTCCCTGGGCGGCAGCGCCGCCAACGCGGCACTGGGCGCCACCGTCACCATCCACGTCGCCGCCCCGGCCGCCTCGGGCGTCACCCTGCCCATCAGCGCCCTGGTCGACCAGGGCAAGGGGAGCGGTGTATGGATCATCGATGCCAAGACCAATACCGTCAGCCTGCAGCCGGTGAAGGTGCAACAGCTGGGCAGCGAACAGGCCCGCATCTCCGCTGGCCTGGTCACCGGCCAGCACGTGGTGGCCATGGGCGGCCATCTGCTCAAGGCCGGCCAGAAGGTCGAACTGCTGGCAGAAACCCGCATGGGGAGCGGATCATGAGCGGCTTCAATCTTTCCGCCTTCGGCGTGCGCCAGCGCGCCATCACGCTGTTCCTGATCATCGCCATCAGCGTGGCCGGCATCTTCGCCTTCTTCCGCCTGGGCCGCGCCGAGGATCCCAGCTTCGTGGTGAAGGTCATGACCATCGCCGCCACCTGGCCCGGCGCCACCGCCCAGGAAATGCAGGAGCAGGTCGGCGACCGCCTGGAGAAGCGCCTGCAGGAACTGGAAGCCTATGACCGAGTGGAAACCGCCGCCCGCCCCGGGTTGATCACCATGAAGCTGTACCTCAAGGACGACACCGACGCCAAGACCGTCGAGGAGCAGTTCTACCAGGTACGCAAGAAACTGGGCGACGAAGCCGCCAACCTGCCCCATGGCGTCTACGGCCCCTTCATCAACGACGAATACTCGGACGTCTATTTCTCGCTCTTCTCGCTGGAAGCCCGGAATCTGCCGCATCGCCAGCTGGTGCTGCAGGCCGAGCAGATCCGCCAGCGCCTGCTGCACGTAGCCGGCGTGCAGAAGGTCAATATCCTGGGCGAGCAGCAACAACGCATCTTCGTCGACATCTCCTACCAGCGCCTGGCCACGCTGGGCATCAAGGCACAAGCCATCATCGATGCCCTGGGCAAGCAGAACAACGTGACCTCGGCCGGCTTCGTCGAAACGAGCGGTCCGCGCGTGCAGTTGCGCCTGGATGGTGCCATCGACAGCGTCGAGGCGGTCAAGGCCATTCCCATCGTGGGCGCTGAACGCACCATCAAGCTGGGCGATATTGCCGAGGTCCGCCGTGGCTATGAAGACCCGGCCAGCTTCGTCATCCGTACCCAGGGCGAGTCTGCCCTGGTGTTGGGCGTGGTCATGAAGAAGGGCTACAACGGCCTGCAACTGGGCGAGGACCTGGGCAGCTTCCAGCACAAGCTGCAAGGCGAACTGGCCACCGGCATCACGCTGGAACAGATCGCTGACCAGTCCAAGGCCATCAAGGCCGCCATCAATGAATTCATGGTCAAGTTCTTCATGGCCCTGGCGGTGGTGATCGCGGTGAGCCTGGCGACCCTGGGCTGGCGCGTGGGTGTGGTGGTTGCGGCCGCCGTGCCGCTGACGCTGGGCGCGGTCTTCGTCATCATGCTCATGACCGGTCGGGTGTTCGACCGCATCACGCTGGGTGCGCTGATCCTCTCGCTGGGCCTGCTGGTGGACGACGCCATCATCGCCATCGAGATGATCGTGGTGAAGATGGAAGAAGGCTTGAGCCGCGTTGCCGCTGCCACCTACGCCTGGACCGCCACGGCCGCACCGATGCTCTCGGGCACGCTGCTGACCATCATCGGCTTCCTGCCGGTGGGCTTCGCCCGCTCCACGGCAGGTGAATACGCCGGCAACATCTTCTGGGTGGTGGCCTTCGCGCTCATCACCTCATGGGTGGTGGCGGTGCTGTTCATTCCCTACATGGGCGTGAAGATGTTGCCCAACATCCCTGTCAAGGCCGGTGGCCACGACGAGATCTACAGCACGCCCAACTACGTGCGCCTGCGCAATCTGGTGCGGTGGTGCGTGGACCACAAATGGCTGACCGCAGCCGTCACCGTGGGCCTGTTCCTGCTGGCCGGCGTGGGCATGGGCTCGGTGCAGAAGCAGTTCTTCCCCAACTCCGAACGTCCAGAACTGACGCTGGAAATCAATCTCCCGCCAGGCAGCGCCTTTGCCGCCACCGATGCCGTGGTCAAGCAGATCGAAGCCAAGCTGCGCCAGGAACCGGAAGCCGAGGTCATCTCCAGCTATGTCGGCCAGGGTACGCCGCGCTTCTTCCTCTCGGTCAATCCGGAGCTGCCCAATCCGGCCTTCGCCCAGATGATCGTGCTCACCGCCGGCCC
>JAFAMT010000435.1 GCA_019233085.1 Herbaspirillum sp. | reverse complement strand
CGCCCACGTAGGTGAAGGCCAGTTCGGCGCCTTCGCGCTTGCACGCCTGGGCGATGCCGTAGGCGATGGAACGGTTGGACAGCAAGCCGGTGATCAGAATTTTTTTGCCTTGCAGAAATGCCATGATGACTCCGTATGGTCCGCCGCGTCCTGCGTAGGGCCGCCTGGCAGGCGGGCGCGCGGGGCGGCCGATGGTGATGGCGGTGGCCGCATCGTGCGGCCACCGCGCTGGAACAGACCCGGATTGTAGGGGCTTGCGGCAGGCGCGGCAACCTCTGGCCACCGGCCGGGGGCGCAGCAGCCTGCTGAGCTTAGTCGTTTTAATTGCTTCCCTGTAATCGTTCCTCTATTTACAATGCCCCGGAACAAAATCGTTTCCAGGCCGGTGGGCACGGGACTTGCCTGCCACCAGACATCAACGCCCGCGACAGCGCAGACAGACAACCGCATGGTCAAGCCCCTGAAGACATCCCGGATTTTCCTTTCCTCCCTGCTGGCCGCCACGCTGGCCTACGCCGTCCCGGCCCATGCCGAGCACGCCTTTTCGCTGTACGACACGCCCAGGTATCCGGCCGGCTTCACCCATTTCGACTACGTCAATGCAGACGCGCCGCGCCGCGGCACGCTCTACCTGGCCAATCCCGACCGCCGCACCAGCTTTGACAAGTTCAATCCCTTGTCCCTGAAAGGCGTGGCCGCCGCCGGGCTGGACCAGCTGATGTTCGAGACCCTGGCCGTGTCTTCCGCCGACGAGGTCGCCACCGTCTATGGCTTGCTGGCCGATGACATGAAACTGGCGCCGGACCGCATGTCCATGACCTTCCACTTGAATCCCAAGGCGCGCTTCAACAATGGCGAGCAGGTCACGGCCGAGGATGTGAAGTATTCCTTCGACACCATCCTGGCCAAGGGTGCGCCGCAATTCAAATCGGTCTTTGCCGACGTCAAGGGCTGTGTGGTGGTCGATGCCGCCACGGTGCGCTTCGACTTCGCCAGCAGCAACCACGAATTGCCGCTGATCGTGGGCAGCGTGCCGGTGTTCTCCCGGAAATGGGCGCAGGGCACGCCCTTCGACCAGATCCAGCTGACCCCGCCCATCAGCACCGGCCCCTACCTGATCGAGAGCTACGACACCGGCCGCAGCATCACCTACCGCCGCAATCCCGACTACTGGGGCAAGGATGTCCCGGCGCGTCGCGGCATGTACAACTTCGAGCGCATCGTCTACCGCTTCTACAAGGACGACCTGGCGCGGCTGGAAGCCTTCAAGGCCGGCGAGTTCGACGTGGTGGTGGAGTACAGCGCCAAGAACTGGGCGCGCAGCTATACCGGCCCGCAGTTCCGCGACGGCCGCATCATCAAGAAGGAGTTCAAGCATTCCAATGGCGCCGGCATGCAGGGTTTCGTTATGAACCTGCGGCGCGACCAGTTCAAGGATGTGCGCGTGCGCCAGGCCATCGGGCTGGCACTGGACTATGAATGGATGAACCGCCAGCTGTTCTACGGCCAGTACACCCGCATCTACTCCTTCTTCAACAACAGCCAGCTGGCCGCCACCGGCGAGCCGCAGGGCGACGAGCTGGCCTTGCTGAAGTCGCTGCAGGCCAAGGGCCTGAAGATCGATCCGGCGGTGTTCGGCCCGGCGCCCATCCCGCCCTCGACCAATCCACCCGCCTCACTGCGTGCCAACCTGCGCCAGGCCCGCGAACTGCTGGCCCAGGCCGGCTGGGTCTATCGCGATGGCGCCGTGCGCAATGCCCAGGGCGTGCCGCTGTCCTTCGAGATCCTGGATGACCAGAGTTCCATGTCGCGCGTCATCAGCGTGTTTGCGCGCAACCTGCGCACGCTGGGCATCGATGTGGTCCAGCGCAGTGCCGACTATGCCCTGGTGGCCAAGCGCATGGAAGACTTCGACTTCGATATGACCAGCATCCGCTTCCCTGATACCAGCAGCCCGGGCAATGAATTGTTCGACATGTTCGGCTCCAAGGCCGCTGATGAAAAGGGCTCCAACAATGCCTGGGGCCTGAAGGACCCGGTGGTGGACCAGCTGGTGCAGGCCGTGGTGGCGGCCGATACCCGGGTCCGGCTGACCGCTGCGGCGCGGGCGCTGGACCGGGTGCTGCTGCACAAGTACATCGTGGTGCCGCACTGGTATTCGTCCACCCACCGCATCGCCTACCAGAACCGCTTCGGCATCCCGCGGGTGGCGCCGCTGTATTACCAGGCCGATCCCTATGTGATCAGCACCTGGTGGGAAGAGAAGGGGCGTTGAAGATGAAGCGCGCAATGATGTCCGGCCAGGCCGGTCTTGAACGAGGATGCCTGCAGTCATGAATATCTGGTCCTACATTTTGAAGCGGGTGCTGTTGATGGTCCCCACGCTCTTCGGCGTGGTCGCCATCACCTTTGCCGTGATCCAGTTCGTGCCCGGTGGCCCGGTGGAACAGGCCATGCTGGAGCTGAAAGGGCGCGGCGGCGGCGGTGAAGCCTCCGGCGCTGGCGCCGCCAGCGGTGCCTCGGCCTATCGCGGCCGGCAGGGCATCGACGAACAACGCATCGAAGAGATCAAGAAACTCTACGGTTTCGACAAGCCTCCGGTGGAGCGCTTCTGGAGCATGCTCAAGGGCTTCCTCACCTTCGACCTGGGCAAGAGCTTCTATCACCATGGCGATGTCTGGACCCTGGTCAAGTCCAAGTTGCCGGTGTCCATCAGCATCGGCCTGTGGACTTTCTTCCTGAGTTACCTGATCTCGGTGCCGCTGGGTATCGCCAAGGCGGTGCGCGAGGGCAGCCGTTTCGATGTCGCCACCACCGGCCTGGTGCTGGTCGGCTATTCCATTCCCGGCTTCGTGCTGGGGGTGTTCCTGCTGGTTGTGTTTGCCGGCGGTAGCTTCTTGCAGTGGTTCCCGCTGCGGGGGCTGACCTCGGACAACTGGGCCAGCCTGTCGCTGGTGGGCAAGCTCACTGACTATCTCTGGCATATCACCCTGCCGGTGACGGCCTCGGTGATCGGCTCCTTTGCGGTCATCACCATGCTGACCCGCAACACCTTCCTCGAAGAAATCCGCAAGCAGTACGTCCTGACCGCGCGCGCCAAGGGACTCTCCGAGCGCAAGGTGCTCTACAAGCACGTCTTCCGCAATGCCCTGATCCCGCTGGTGACCGGTTTCCCCTCGGCCTTCATCGCTTCCTTCTTCGCAGGCAGCCTCCTGATCGAGACCCTGTTCTCGCTGGATGGCATGGGTCTGTTGGCCTATGAATCGGCGATCCGGCGCGACTATCCGGTGGTGATGGGCACGCTCTATCTCTTCACGCTCATCGGCCTGGTGGTCAAGCTGCTGGGCGACCTCTGCTATGTGTGGGCCGACCCGCGCGTCCAATTCGAAAGCCTGGCGAAATGAGCATGACTTCTTCCTTGGCCCCATCCATCTCGCCCGGCCGTCGCATCTGGCTGCGCTTTTGCGCCGACCGCACCGGCTACTGGAGCCTGGTGCTGTTTGCCATCCTGTTCGTGCTGAGCCTGGGTGCGGAACTGATCTCCAACGACAAGCCGCTGGTGGCCAGCTACCAGGGCAAGCTGATGTTCCCGATGCTGCAGGATTATTCGGACAAGAGCTTCGGCGGCGACTTCGATTCACCGGCCGACTATCTCGATCCCTTCATCGAGCAGCAATTCCACAAGGACGGCAACTGGGTCATCTACCCGCCCAACCGCTACAGTTACAACACGCTGAACTACTTCGCAAAACAGCCCAACCCGGCCGAACCCTCCGGCGAGAACTGGCTGGGCACCGATGATCGCGGACGCGACGTGTTTGCCCGCCTGCTCTACGGCTTCCGGGTGTCGGTGCTGTTCGGCATGGCGCTGACCCTCATCGGCGTGGTGCTGGGCGTGGCCTCGGGCGCCGTGCAGGGCTACTTCGCCGGCCGCACCGACCTGATCACCCAACGCCTGCTGGAAATCTGGGGCTCCATGCCGGAGCTCTACCTGCTGATCATCTTCTCCTCGATCTTCCAGCCCAGCCTGAGGCTGCTGCTGGTGTTGCTGTCGCTGTTCGGCTGGATGAGCCTGTCGGATTACGTGCGCGCCGATTTCCTGCGCAACCGCAATCTCGAATACGTGCAGGCCGCCCGCGCCATGGGCTTGCCGGACCGCCTGATCATCTGGCGTCACGTCCTGCCCAACAGCATGACCACGGTGGTGACCTTCCTGCCCTTCCGCATGAGTGCGGCCATCCTGGCGCTGACCAGCCTGGACTTCCTCGGCCTGGGCGTGCCACCCTCGACGCCCAGCCTGGGCGAGCTGCTGGCGCAGGGCAAGAACAATCTCGATGCGTGGTGGATCGCGCTGTCCACCTTCGTGGTGCTGACCGTGACCCTGCTGCTGCTGACCAATATCGGCAATGCCCTGCGCAATGCCCTGGATGTGCGGAGGAAGGCATGAGCGCGCCCCTGCTGGAAGTGAAGGACCTGACGGTGCGCTTCGGCGACGCCGTGGTGGTGGACCGCGTCAGTTTTTCCATCGCCCCTGGCGAGAAGTTCGCGCTGGTGGGCGAATCCGGTTCCGGCAAGACCGTCAGCGCGCTGGCGGTGCTGCAACTGAACCAGGATGCGCGCTATGAGGGCAGCATCCTGCTCGACGGCCAGGATGTGCTGAAAAAGAGCGAACGCCAGATGCAGCAGGTGCGCGGCAACGACGTGGCGATGATCTTCCAGGAGCCGATGACGGCCCTGAACCCGCTCTTCACCATCGGCAACCAGATCGCCGAGGTGTTGATGCACCACGAAGGTATCGATGCCCGCGAGGCCGCCCGGCGCGCCGTGGCCCTGCTGGACAAGACCGGCATCCCCGAGCCGGCGCGGCGGGCGCTGTCCTATCCGCACGAGCTCTCCGGCGGTCAGCGCCAGCGCGCCATGATCGCCATGGCGCTGGCCTGCAAACCAAAACTGCTGATTGCCGATGAACCCACCACGG
>JAFAMT010000264.1 GCA_019233085.1 Herbaspirillum sp. | reverse complement strand
CGACCATGTCCGACCAAGCCCCTGAACCGATCTTCCCCGATGACGCCGTCGCTGGCGCCGATACCATCCCCGCGCCCCGCCCCTGGATCGTGCTGCAGAACGTGCATGAGGTCGAGACCTGGATCGAGACCTACAACCGCGAGCTGCAAGCCGTGGTCTGGCGCAACAAGCTCAATGCGGTCAATGCCGGCCAGGGTATCTGCTTCACGCTGGAACTGGGGGGCGAAATCTACCTGCATACCACGCCGGAAGGCCAGATCCTGCTCGACGTGAGCGAGGAAGCCGCCTGGGCCGCCCCCGTCATCAGCGCCGCCGCCAACGTGGCCGCACCCGCCGGTTCGGTCTGGGTGCTGCCGCCGGATACGCTCACGCAACTGGTACTGGGCCTCTCGGGCCTGATCGCCACATCGCAGTTCGTGCTGCGACATGAATTCAGGCTGGGCAAGTCGCAACGCGTGTCGCTCTGAAGTTTCCCGGGCTGACCGCTGGTCAGCATCCCACCGGTTCACCCTCCGCCGGTGATGCCCTTGAAAGTCGAATCGATGAAAGAACGCACCCTGGTCGCCATCGGCGCCCTCAACATGTTCATTGCCGTGGGTTGCGGTGCCTTCGGCGCGCATGGCCTCAAGAAGATGATCTCCGAAGAGATGCTGGCGATCTGGCACACCGCCGTGACCTACCAGTTCATGCATGCCCTGGGCATGATCGCCGTGGCCCTGCTGATGCCGCGCATGGGCGGCGCTGCGCTGCGCTGGGCCGGTCAGCTGATGCTGGCGGGCATCGTCGTCTTCAGCGGCAGCCTCTATCTGCTGGCACTGACCGGCACGCGCATCCTGGGCGCCATCACGCCAATGGGCGGCGTGGCCTTCCTGGCCGCGTGGCTGCTGGTGGCATGGGCGGCGTTCAAGAGCGCCAAGTAAGCCGCCCGCTCAGGCCGCCGCGCCGCTCAAGGCTTCCTTGACCAGGTGATCGATCTCGCCGGTGATGTTGGACAGCACCCCGGCTACCACCGAAAACTCCTTGCCGGCCCGGCCCGAGCGGGCCGCTACGATGCGCGCATTGAAGGCTACCATCTTGGCTTCACGGGCGATGGTCTCGATATCGGTCATGATGCCGCGCAACTGCTCGCGCATCAGCCGCGCATGCTTCTTGGACTGGGCTTCATAGACGCTGGTGATCTCGTTGAGCACGGCCAGCAAGGGCGTGGTCTGTTGCACCAGCTGTTCTAGCAGCGCCGGCGCCCCCTTGAGGCGGTCCTCGATGGCATTGAGGGCGCGCTCGGCCAGGTCGGCGAAGGCCGTGATGCGCGCATCACCCTGGGTAGCTCCGAAATAGGCTTCTTCCAGCTCCGGGCAGAACACCCCCGGCAGATTCCCCGAACGCCGCAGCAACGATGCATGAGCGCCGCGAAACAGGCCCAGCGCCTCGCGTGCAGTGGTGCAGGCACCCGATTGTCCCTGGGCGGCCAGTACCGCGTACAACACCAGCCGCTGCGAGGTGAAACGACGCCGGCCGGAGAGATTGATCAGGGCGCCGAAGACTTCCCCGGATAGCACAACGACATCGGCATCCTCCACCGCATCGGCCGAGGCCTCATCGATGATGGCCAGATCGGACATGGCTTGCTCTCCTTGATGCAACAACATGTTCAAAACAGCGCAACGACCAAGCCAGTTGCGCCACGCAGGCTTGCGGGCTCAGGCCGCTTCGCGCGCAGGATGGGCCTGCTTGCGATAGAGGAACTCCAGCACCGCCGTGCGGTACAGGCCGTATTGCGCGTCCTGTGCCAGGGCCACCCGGTCGCGCGGCCGGGCCAGCTTCACCTCCAGCACTTCGCCGATGGTGGCCGCCGGGCCGTTGGTCATCATGACGATGCGATCCGACAGCAGTACCGCCTCGTCCACATCGTGGGTCACCATGACCACGGTGGATTCGGTCTTGGCCACGATCTTGAGCAGTTCATCCTGCAGGTGGGCGCGGGTCAGTGCATCGAGTGCGCCGAAAGGCTCGTCCATCAGCAGCACCTTGGGTTCCATCGCCAGGGCGCGGGCAATGCCCACGCGCTGCTTCATGCCACCGGAGATCTCATTGGGGCGCTTGGTCTCGGCCGCGCTCAGTCCTACCAGCGCCAGCGCGGCACGGGTACGGTCACGCAGCTGCGTGCGGTTTTCGCTGGCGCCGAAGACGCGTTCCACACCCAGGTAGATGTTCTCGTAGCAGGTCAGCCAAGGCAGCAGCGAATGGTTCTGGAACACCACCGCCCGCTCCGGAGCCGGGCCGCCGATCTCGCGGTTGGCGCACAGGAGCAGGCCGTCGCTAGGCTTGAGCAGCCCGGCGATGAGGTTGAGCAGCGTCGACTTGCCGCATCCGGAGTGGCCAATCAGGGTGATGAACTCGCCCTTGGCCACCGTCAGGTTGATCTCGCGCAGCGCGTGGAAGACGCCCTTTTTGGTATGGAACACCATCTCCACGCCGTGGATATCGATGAATTTGCCGTTGATGTTATCCATGATGTGCTCCCGCCTGTTCAGTTGTTGACCTGTTCATAGGTAAAGGCCTTGGCCAGCGCCACCAGCAATTGCTCCAGCACCAGCCCCACCACGCCGATGACGACGATGGCGATGATGATGTGCGGCACGTTCAGGTTGTTCCATTCGTCCCAGACCCAGAAGCCGATGCCCACGCCACCGGTGAGCATCTCGGCGGCCACGATCACCAGCCAGGCCGTGCCGATGGACAGGCGCACCCCGGTCAGCATGTAGGGCAATACCGAGGGGAAGAGGATCTTGGTCAGCACCTTCCACTCCGACAGGTTCAGCACGCGCGCCACGTTCATGTAGTCCTGCGGCACCCGCTGCACGCCCACGGCGGTGTTGATGATCATCGGCCAGATCGAGCAGATGAAGATCGACCAGATCGCCGCCGGATTGGCCGACTTGAAGACCAGCAGCCCGATGGGCAGCCACGCCAGCGGCGAGACCGGACGCAGCAGGCTGATGATGGGATTGAACATGCGCGAGAGGAACTCCACCCGGCCGATCGCAAAGCCCAGCGGGATGCCCACCAGCGCCGCCAGGCCGAAGCCCATGCCAACGCGCTGCAGCGAGGCCAGCACGTTCCAGCCTATGCCCTGGTCATTGGGACTGTTGCGGTAGAAGGGATCGGAAAACATCACCGCGGCTTCTTTCAGCGTCACCCAGGGTGTGGGGAAGCTGCTGGTCTTCAGGGCGATGACCTGCCACACCAGAACCAGCAGGGCCAGACCCAGTACCGGCGGCACCACCCGCTGGAACAATAGTCCGCCGCCCGGCCCCCTCTTGCGCGGACTGCGTACGGCCAGCACGGCGACCATCGGGGCCACCTCTTCCTCGTTGGCATGGCTGGCGGGATTGGCAGGATTGGCTTGGACCGCCTGACTGCTGCGGCCGACCGGCTTGGCGTTATCGCCCATGATGCTCTCCACGACTGCGCTCATCGCTTTCCCCTTGCTGATGACAGTTCACCGCGCCGGCGCGCAGTACGCGCGCCGGCTCCCTCCTGCTTACACCTTGATCTTGAACGACTGCGCGTAGGCCGCCGGGTTCTTGCCATCCCAGACCGTGCCGTCCATCAGCCTGGAGCTGCGCATGACTTCCTTGGGCAGCGGCGTCTTGGTCATGACGGCGGCCTCCTTGTAGAGATCGATCTGGTTGACCGACTTGGCCACGGCCAGGTAATCCGGGTCGTTCTTCAACAAGCCCCAGCGGCGATGCTGGGTCATGAACCACATGCCGTCGGAGAGGAAGGGGAAGTTGACCTGTCCATCCTCGTAGAACTTCATGTAGTCGGGATCGTCCCAGGTCTTGCCCAGGCCATTCTGGTAGCGGCCCATGATGCGCTGGTCGATCACGTCCTTGCTGGTGTTGACGAAGGACTTGTCGGCGATCACCTCGGCCATCTTGTTCTTGTTGGCCAGCGAGGCGTCGATCCACTTGCCGGCCTCCAGGATGGCGGCCATCATGGCGCGACAGGTGTTGGGGTACTTCTGCACGAATTCCAGCGAGCTGCCCAGCACCTTCTCGGGATGATCCTTCCAGATCGCCTGGGTGGTGGTGGCGGTGATGCCCACGCCGTCGACGATGGCACGATGGCCCCAGGGCTCACCCACGCAGAACCCATCCATGTTACCCACCCGCATGTTGGCCACCATCTGTGGTGGCGGCACGGTGATGACCTTGGCATCCTTCATCGGGTGGATGCCGTTGGCGGCCAGCCAGTAATACAGCCACATGGCGTGGGTGCCGGTGGGGAAGGTCTGGGCGAAGGTATATTCGCGCTTGTCGGTCTGCATCAGCTTGGCCAGCGATGCGCCATCGACGGCGCCCTTGTCGGCCAGCTTCTTGGATAGCGTGATGGCCTGGCCGTTGTGGTTCAGGCCCATCAACACGGCCATGTCCTTCTTCTGCCCGCCAATGCCCAGCTGCACGCCATAGATCAGGCCATAGAGCACGTGGGCGGCATCGAGCTCGCCGTTGGTGAGCTTGTCGCGCACACCGGCCCAGGAGGCTTCCTTGCTGGGGACGATCTTGATGCCGTACTTCTTGTCGAACCCCAGTACCGAGGCCATCACCACCGAGGCGCAATCGGTCAGGGGGATGAAGCCGATCTTGACCTCTTCCTTTTCCGGCTTGTCCGAACCCGCCGCCCAAGCCCCGCCCGTGGCCAGTCCCAGCACGCCCGCGGCACCACCCTGGAGCAGCTTGCGCCGCTTGTCGTCGACTACGTCCTGTACCGTCTGCGTCTTGCCTGCCTCTGCTGTGACTGTGGCTGTGGATTGCATAGCACCCTTCCCCCTTGTATTGCGAATCGTTGAAAACCCACAAACAAAAAAGGCGTGTTCCGCCACGGGTGAACCATGCCGGAAGACGCCTTTGTCCTGGACGGCGCGACCGCCGTTGGTCACACCTGATACGCACTGCTTGCGCGATACCGGCAATTCAGCAAAGAGCGTGCCAGTTGCGTGACAACAGCCTCAAAATCCACGTACAGCCTGCGTTTGCAGGGTGCCTGGGGCAGCCGGTGAAGCCTGGTGCGGCCCTCGGCAAGGCATGCGGACGCGATCAAAACGAGCGTGGCGCGCACTTCATTTGTGCTTTGCACCAAGTTGGCGGCGCACCGAAACCGGCAACGCTGTCACAGCCACCTACCGGGCCTGGATGCTTCCTCCTACACGGCATTGCGGCGCACGCTGATCGCGCCCGGCGCGGCCCCGTCCTATGATTTCCCCAGCAACATTGCCCACCGCGCTGCAGGCGCCCACGAAGTCAATAACAAAGGAGAACGTACATGACCCTAGGCACCATCCTGCTCATCATCCTGATCCTGATCCTGCTGGGGGTCATCCCGGCATGGCCGCACAGCCGAGGCTGGGGCTACGGTCCCAGCGGCATTGCCGGCACCGTCGTCATCATCCTGTTGATCCTGCTTCTGCTGGGAAAGATATAGAACGCAGGCAATTGCGCCTTCGCTACCGCAAGCCTGATAACATCCGGGGTGTGGATGGAGGGGAGCACGGCGCGGTCGGTGCTTGTCACCGTCCGCGCCGTGTTCTTTTGCGTCACGCCGATGGCGCGCATTCCGTGATGGGGTTCACCAACGATGAAGAAAAATATCCTCGCTCTCAGTTTGCTGGCCCAGGTGGCCGTCCTGGCTGCACTTTGCAGCGGTGCGGCCCATGCGGCCGAAGAAGATGTCTCCAAGGCAGATCCAGCCCGCTGGTACCAGCCTGACGACGCCCCCAAGGAACGCCTGCAGAACCTCGGCAAGGAAGCCGATGCGGCCTATGGCGAGGCACTGCGAGCCTGCAAGGAGCAGCATGGCAAGCAAGCCGCCATGTGCCGCAAGGACGCCCGCGCGGCCCGCAAGGACGACATGGCCCGCGCCAAACGCATCTATGACGACTACAAGGCCAGCAGCCGCGC
>JAFAMT010000020.1 GCA_019233085.1 Herbaspirillum sp. | reverse complement strand
CCCCGATCCGCGACGAGTACGAAATCCCGCTGGCCCCCCTGCCCGGCCTGGTGCTGCAACGGCAGTTCTCGCTGCCGCAACGCATCTGGCAACAGGACTGGGTGCGCAAGGGCGCCATCCTGGTGCTCCTGGCACTGCTGTGGGAAGGCATCGCCCGCTGGCAAGACAATGACCTGCTGCTGCCGACCTTCCTGCAGACGGCCCAAGCCTTTCTCGATGGACTCAGGAGCGGCGAGCTGTTCGGCAAGACCTGGCTGTCGCTGCAGGTCCTCCTGAAGGCCTATGTGCTGGGCATCGCGGCGGCCTTCGTGCTGACCACGCTGGCGGTGTCCACCCAGTTCGGTCGCGATCTGCTGAGCACGCTGACCTCGATGTTCAACCCGCTACCGGCCATTGCGCTCTTGCCCATTGCGCTGCTCTGGTTCGGCCTGGGCGAAGGCAGCCTGATCTTCGTGCTGGTGCATTCGGTACTGTGGGCGCTGGCGGTCAATACCTATACGGGTTTCCTGGGGGTGTCGGAGACCTTGCGCATGGCCGGTCGCAACTATGGCCTGCGCGGCCTGGGCTTCGTGCTGCAGGTGCTGGTGCCGGCGGCCCTGCCGTCGATCCTGGCGGGTCTGCGCATCGGCTGGGCCTTCGCATGGCGCACGCTGATCGCGGCCGAACTGGTGTTCGGTGCCACCAGCGGCAAGGGCGGCCTGGGCTGGTACATCTTCCAGAACCGCAACGAGCTCTATACCGACAAGGTCTTCGCCGGCCTGGCGATGGTGATCATCATCGGCCTGCTAGTGGAGAACCTGGTCTTCAATACGCTGGAACGGGTGACGGTGAAGAAATGGGGCATGCAGCGCTGATCGCTGCTGCCTGGCTGCGCAGCATGTAAGCGGAACGGCTTACAGCAGCGACAGCTGGTTGGGGTCCTCGCGGCGCCGGTGTTGCGCCTTGCGGCGCGGATCGATGACCTGACCGGCATCGCGCCCCTCGGTGGAAATGCCCTCGATGGCCAGCAGCAGTTTCTTGACATGCAGGCCGCCGGCAAAGCCGGTCAGCTCGCCACCCGAGCCGATGACGCGATGGCAGGGCGCGATGATGGAAATGGGATTGCGGCCATTGGCCGCACCCACGGCACGCACCGCCTTTTCGTTGCCGAGCTGGCGCGCAATATCAAGGTAGGTGCGGGTCTGGCCATAGGGAATCTCCAGCAGGGCCGACCAGACCTGGCGCTGGAACTCGGTGCCCTCGAAGTGCAGGGGGATGTCGAAGCTGTCGCGTTCGCCGGCAAAGTATTCGCGCAACTGATGTTCGGTCTCCAGCAGCACGCTGCGATCCTCGTCCTCGACCATCTCGCCCAGGCGCACGCGGGCCGCGTCGTCGTCTTCCCACAGGATCGCCGCCAGCTGGTCACCACGGGCGACCAGTTTGAGCAGCCCCGCGGGTGAGGCCATCAGCTTGTACGCATATTCCATTCGCAACTCTTTTTCTCGCATCGAAGCAGGTGATTCTACTGGCTTGGCATGAATAGCGGAAATGTCTCCTCGCCACCATGTCCACATTACTGTCGGCGGCCTCCGCAAGATAAAACAGGGCGCCGCTGTCCAACCGGCGCCCTGCGTTCTTTCGTGTCGCTGCCTGTTTGTCTGTCGCGAATTTTCTTGGTTCTTGTCGGTCGTTCCCGCTCAGAGCGTCAATACCGAACGCCCGCTCTCATTGACCGCATCATAGACCCGGGTGCACACCCGGCACACCAGGTGGCTGCGCTTGACATGGCGGTGCCGCAAGACCAACTGCAAGGCCACGCCATCGCAATGCGGGCAAGCCTCGCGCATGGGGCCGATCGGCACCACGTCTGCGGCCAGATAGCCATCGGGAGTCATGATGCCGTCGATGACTTCGCGCGGATCGAGTTCTACCAGTTTCAACAACAACGGCGCTGTACGCTGCTCGTAGCGGGGACGCGCACGCTCCCCCGTGGTGGATACTGCAAAGGGCGGTAACGGGGATGGCCTGACATCCGGGTGCCGGGTGGCGATGCTCATGTGTGTCTCCTTGATGAGAACGGCTGAGGCTGATGGATCTTGCATGAGGGAGAAGGCCGCAAGCGGCGCTTCCGGGTGCCGCATTCCACGATGGCAAAAGATTCAGGCGGCGGCGCGGCGAGATTTCACTTTAGACGGCAGGCGGGACGAGTTCAATGGTGATAGTCAAAGATTTTTCTGTTGTCGATTCTACAATCCATGGCCATTCCGACATCGGTCGAAAACCGCATAGCAGGCAGCAGGATTTGCATAAATCGACATCCGGGGGCGGGCAATATCGATTTGGCTGCATCTTCATCCGGGATCTGCATGATCCGCTACAAAACAGTGCATAGGCTCTACAATCGCAGCATGACAACACTCAACGATATCGAAGCAGCCGCACAGCGGTTGCAAGGCCAGATCCTGGAGACGCCCTGCGTGG
>JAFAMT010000500.1 GCA_019233085.1 Herbaspirillum sp. | reverse complement strand
TCTCCTTCACCGGTTCGCCCAATGTCGGCAAGCTGGTAGTGCGCGGCGCGGCCGAGCATCACACCCCGGTCACGCTGGAACTGGGGGGCAAGTCGCCGCAGGTGGTGTTCGAGGATGCCGACATGGAGGCCATGCTGCCGGTGGTGGTCAATGCCATCGTGCAGAACGCCGGCCAAACCTGTTCGGCCGGCAGCCGCCTGCTGGTGCAGCGCGGCGCCTATGAAGAGGTGCTGGAACGCCTCTCGGGCCTGTTCAGCCAGCTCCGGGTGGGATCGTCGCAGATGGATCTGGACTGCGGCCCGCTGATCCGCAAGACCCAGCAGGAGCGCGTAGCCGGTTTCCTGTCGGACGCCCGTCGCGACGGCATCCCGCTGGTGGCGCAGGGCCAGATCGCCGCAGGCGCCCCGGCCAACGGCTTCTACCAGGCCCCGGCGCTGCTGCGCGACGTGCCCCCGCGTCACCGGCTGGCGCAAGAAGAAGTGTTTGGCCCGGTGCTGGCAGCCATGCCCTTCGACGACGAAGCCGAGGCCATCGCCCTGGCCAACGGCACCGACTACGGTCTGGTGGCCAGCGTCTGGACCCGCGATGGCGCTCGCCAGATGCGCCTGGCGCGGGCCATCCGCAGTGGCCAGGTATTCATCAACAACTACGGCGCTGGCGGCGGGGTCGAACTGCCCTTCGGCGGCGTCAAGGCCAGTGGCCATGGTCGCGAGAAGGGCTTCGAGGCGCTCTATGGCTTCACAGTGCTGAAGACCATCGCCATCCGCCACGGTTGATATCGATTCGATGCAACGCGGAACCCATTTGTATGACGCGACTACCGTTCGTCCTGAGTAGGCCCTTCCAGGGCCGTATCGAAGGCGCACCGTCATTACGCCTTCGATACGCGGTTACCCCGCTACTCAGGACGAACGGTGTGCGGATCGCAATCAGGTTCTACCCAATTATGAAAATGCCTAAGCATTTCTAATCATTTCTAATCATTCATTGCCAGGAGACACATCATGCGTTTGAAAGACAAGGTAGCCATCGTCACCGGTGGCGGTTCGGGTTTCGGTGAAGGCATCGCCAAGGCCTATGCCCGCGAAGGGGCGGCCGTGGTGGTGGCCGATATTGGCGAGGCCGGTGGCCTGCGTGTGGTCGAGGAGATCAAGCAGGCCGACGGCAAGGCCATCTTTGCCAAGGCCGACGTGTCCAAGCGCGCTGACATGGACCAGCTGCTGGCCACTGCCCTGGCGCAGTTCGGCAAGCTCGACATCGTCGTCAACAATGCCGGCACCACCCACCGCAACCGCCCCATGCTGGAGGTGGAAGAGGAAGAGTTCGACCGTGTCTATGCCGTCAATGTGAAGAGCATCTTCCTCTCGGCCAAGACCTTCGTGCCCTACTTCCGCCAGGTCGGCGGCGGCGCCTTCGTCAACATCGCCTCCACCGCCGGCATTCGCCCGCGTCCGGGCCTGACCTGGTACAACGGCAGCAAGGGGGCGGTCATCACCACCAGCAAGTCGATGGCGGCCGAACTGGGTCCCGACAAGATCCGGGTGAACTGCGTGAATCCGGTGATCTCCGCCACGGGCCTGCTAGCCGAATTCATGGGCGTGCCCGATACCCCGGAAAACCGCAAGAAGTTCGTCGCCACCATCCCCATGGGCCGTTTCTCCACGCCCGAGGATATCGCCAACGCCTGCCTCTATCTGGGTTCGGACGAGGCCCAGTTCGTCACCGGCGTGTGCATCGAGGTAGACGGCGGCCGTTGTGTGTAAGGGGTAACAGATCGCGTCTAATTTCGCATGTAATTTCTTCATGCTGATGGTGAGGATATTTCTTTGACAATGTCCTCACCGGCACTACAATGCTTGGCACCGTCAGCCGGCCACAGAGAAGGGTTCGGCGACGTAAAACAACAAAACGTCAAAAAACTACTGGAGCGAGATATGACCTACCAAGCAGGCGCCACCGCCGGCGCCACCCGTGCGTCCTTTGAAGATGCCACCTACGCCAAAGTCACCTGGCGACTGCTACCGCTGCTGTTCCTGTGCTACGTGGTGTCCTACCTGGACCGCGTCAACGTCGGCTTTGCCAAGCTGCAGATGCTGCAGGACCTGAAGTTCAGCGAAACCGTCTACGGCCTGGGCGCCGGCATCTTCTTCATCGGCTACTTCGTCTTCGAAGTCCCCAGCAACATGATCCTGCACAAGGTGGGCGCGCGCATGTGGATCGCCCGCATCATGATCACCTGGGGCATCATCTCCGGCGCCATGGCCTACGTGAGCTCGCCGCAGATGTTCTACATCATGCGCTTCCTGCTGGGCCTGGCCGAAGCGGGCTTCTTCCCCGGCGTGATCCTGTACCTCACCTACTGGTACCCGGCGGCCCGTCGCGGCAAGATCACGGCCCTGTTCATGACCGGCATCGCCCTCTCGGGCGTGATCGGCGGCCCCCTGTCGGGCTGGATCATGCACGTCATGCCAGGCGTGTGGGGCCATACCGGCTGGCAGTGGATGTTCATCCTCGAAGCCATTCCCTCGCTGATCCTGGGTGTGGTCGTGATTGCCTACATGAAGGACAGCATCCGCGCCGCCGGGTGGCTCACCGAAGACGAAAAGCAGCTGCTGGAAGCCAACATCAGCCATGAAAACGGCCAGAAGCAACACCTGTCCCTGGGCGAGATGTTCGTCAACGGTCGTGTCTGGCTGGGCGCGGCGATCTACTTCTGCTTCGTCATGGGGCTGTATGGCGTGGGCTTCTGGCTGCCCACCATCATCAAGGCAACCGGTGTGACCGATCCGCTGAACGTGGGCCTGCTCACCGCCATCCCCTACGCCTTCGCGGCAGCCGCCATGGTGCTCATCGGCCGCAGCGCTGACGCCCGTGGCGAACGTCGCTGGCACGTGGCGATTCCGGCTTTCATCGGTTGCATCGGCCTGCTGCTGTCGACCCTCTATGGCCATAACACGATACTGGCCATGGCCTCG
>JAFAMT010000488.1 GCA_019233085.1 Herbaspirillum sp. | reverse complement strand
CTGGCGATCTCCGGCGGCGTACCAGCGGCCCGGCGTGGCACCGACTACCTGCAGGAGAATGCACCGGAGCTGCTCTTTCGTGACGTGGCCTGCTACAGCCAGATCGTCACCAGTGCCGAGCAAGCCCCGGCCGTGATCCACCAGGCCATCGCCCAGGCCTATGCCCAGCGCGGCGTGGCGCACCTGAACCTGCCGGCCGACATCATCGGTGCCCGTGCCTCCGGCGAGGTACCCAGCCTGCAGACCTTGCGCGCGCGCCCCGAACTGGCCCCTGCGACCGAGACCATCCAGGCCGCCGCCGACCTGATCGATGCAGCGGGCACCATCGCCATCTTCGCCGGCCAGGGCTGCCGGGGCGCCATCGACGAGGTCCTGGCGCTGGCCAGCAAGCTGCAAGCCCCCGTGATGCACACCTTCCGGGCCAAGGACATGGTGGCCTACGACCATCCCCACTGGATCGGAGGCGTGGGCCTCATCGGTGGTGCTCCTGGTACCGATGCCTTGCATGCAGCCGAACTGGTGCTGATGCTGGGCTCGGACTATCCCTATTCCGAATTCCTGCCCACCCGGCGCCAGGTGATCCAGATCGACGAGCGCGGCTTCGTGCTGGGCCGGCGTGCGCCGGTCACGCTGGGCATCACCGGCTCGGTCGCGCCGGCCGTGCGGCAATTGCTGCAACAGGTGGAGGGCAAGACCGATGGCAGCTTCCTGCAGCAGGCCAACGCCGACCGTGAGCGCTGGAACGCCAAGCTCGACGACGCTGCCCAGGTCAAGCGCCACCACAAGAAGATCAAGCCGCAAACCCTGGCACGACGCCTGGGCGAGCTGGCCGATCCGGGGGCGACCTTCGTGGTCGATACGGGCGTGGTCACGCTATGGTGTGGCAACTGGATACGCCAGCGAGGCGGACAGCGCATCCTGGCGTCGTTCAACAATGCCGCCGTCGGGACCTCGCTGGGCCAGGCCAACGGCATCCAGGCGCTGGAGCGCCAGCGCCAGGTGGTGGTGGCGGTGGGCGACGGTGGCTTCACGATGCTGCTGGGAGAGTTCATGACCAGCGTGGAGCACCGGCTGCCGGTGAAGGTGGTGGTGTTCAACAATCGCGAATGGGGCCTGGTACATCTGGAGATGGAGGAAGCCGGCATGCCTGCCTTCGCCGGGTCGGAATTCCCCAACCCCGACTTTGCGGCCTTTGCGCGTTCCTGTGGTGCGCACGGCTACACGGCCCGTACGCCCGATGAACTCGACCAGGGCTTGCAGCAGCTGCTGGCCGCACCCGGCCCGGCGGTCCTGGATGTGTTCATCGATCCGGACGAGCTGCCCGTCATGCCGCACATCAAGATGGAACAGATCTGGCGCTTCGGCCTGGCCAAGGTGCGCGAGAGCCTCATCGCCATGCGCGGGGCATGAGGGGTGGCCATCGATCATCGACCATCGACCATAGACCATCGGCCGCGCCCCTCGCGCATTCTTACGCACAGTTGCGCACTCTCCTGATATCGCCGGGCCGGCCTGTCCGATACGCTCATTACCTAGCCGCCGTGATCAACCCGTGATCAACATCCAACCCGAAGGAGCTTGCCATGAGCACCAGCAAACCCGCACCACATCAACATCGCCCCACCCAGTACGACACCCCCTCGGAAGTCGCGCTGGACGAAGCCAATGAGATGAGCTTCCCCAGCAGTGACCCGGTAGCCACCTCCAATATCACCCGTATCGAGAAGGCACCCGATATGGACAAGGCCAGCAACGACCACCAGAACAGCAACAAGATCAAGCAAAAGACCCGGGACTGAGCCTGGCTCAGCCTTTGCGTTACTGACGCTTCCCCCACTTCAATCAGGGCGGCCGGGCAGGATGCCAGCCGCCCGCTTCATTTTTCAAGGGAGATCATGATGAGTAATCGCTACCATCGACTCAAGGTCGCCGTGCTGGTGACCGATGGCTTCGAACAGGCCGAATTGCTGGAACCGAAGAAGGCACTGGAAGCCGCAGGGGCTACCGTCCATATCCTCTCCGACAAGCGCGACAGCGTGCAAGGCTTCCAGCACGTGGACAAGGCGGAACTGCTCCCCGTAGATGGCAGCCTGGACACGGCGCGCGCCGAGGAATATTCAGCCGTGCTCTTGCCCGGTGGCGTGGTCAATGGCGACGCCCTGCGCCTGATGCCGGAGGCGCGCAATTTCGTGCGGGCCGTCAACGATGCGGAAAAGCCCATCGCCTCCATCTGCCATGGCGGCTGGCTGCTGATTTCCGCAGGGATCGCCCGCGGACGCACCGTCACCAGCTGGCCCAGCCTGCAAGACGATTTCCGCAATGCCGGCAGCCAATGGGTAGACCAGGAAGTGGTGTCGGATGAAAACTTCGTCTCCTCACGCAAGCCGGCCGACATCCCGGCCTTCAATCACGCCTTCATGAAACTGCTGGATGAACAGCAGCGCCGCGAGCAACGCCAATACCCCGCCGCTGCCGGGGACGAAACGATCAGCGACGCCGGTGGCGAGACGGAGGGCAAGATGGAGGAAAAGGCTGAGGAAAACAACGCCGCCGTCAGGCAGCAAACCGGCGCGCCCGCCGCCCCACCCGCGCATGAAAACGAAGCCTTCGCGGTGGCGCGCGGCGAATCGCCGCAAAGCGATGGTTGAACCAGGCTGGTGAACTGCACAGGCGCCAGGACGGCGCCTGCTATCCCTGGGCCGACGGTTGCGCCTCATTCTGGCGCATGGCCTCGGCCAGCAGCGCCAGCGCGGCCTTCTCGGCGCTCTTGCGCTTCTTACAGATGCGCACGGGTTGACCATGCAGGTCCATGCTCCAGAGATGATCGATGCGGGTGTCCAGATAAGCGACGAACTTGTGCTTGTCCAGCTTGGTCACGCGGGGCATGAACAGACCGGCTTGCTGCTTTTCAACGGATTTGGTGAAGTGCTTCATGACAGGTCTCCTCGGCGCACAGGCGTGGATGGGACGTGACAGGCAGGTAGCGGGTCTCCCTTCAGCATAGACGATCACCGCCACAACGGAAGCGCATTTTCACGTCCTTTGCATTTCCTGTGCACCTGCGTTGTGACGGCGATTCCCATGCGGCCTCATTTCTTGGCGGTATCCAACTTCTGCTTCAGGTCGCGCCCCATCTGCAGATGCTGCTGCAGCCCCGGCAAGGTCTGGGCGGCGAAGTTCTTCACATCCGGATCCTTCGCCGACGTCGAGTTCTTCTGGAACAACTTGACCGCATCCTCATGGGCCGACACCCCGATCATGCTGGCATAGCGCTTGTCGAAGGTGCTCCCCTTGAGCTTTTCCAGCACGGCGATCTCGGTGCGCTGGACCAGGCTGGGTTCGGAAGGCAGGCTGACATCCTTGCCCGAGGCCAGTTGCTTGAGCTGGTTGCCCACCTGGGTATGCTCGCCGATCATCTTCTGGGCAAATTCCTTGACGTCGGGATTGCTGCTCTTCTCCAACGCGATCTTGCTAGCCGCGACCTCGGCATTGCCAGCCTCTGCGGCCTTGGTCATGAAGTTCTTGTCCTGGCTCGGCACCGAGTCGGCATAGGCATTACAGGCCAAGGTCAGGCCGACCAGGCACAAGGCGCTGGCCCCCTTCAAGACAGGGCGGCGCAGAGGGATAGAAGAGAGGGAAGGAAGGGAAGTCAGTAACATGGCGATTCTCCTTGCTGGAATGAAGAGAGATGGGCAGGGGCGCTTTGTCGCTTGATGTGACGGTTCACCAAGGCTCACCAATCGTCACCGTCACGCGCAGGCGCTTGCATGGAGTCACTCTAGCCAGGACGGCCCGGCGCTGGCATCAGACAGCGCCAACGACCATTGTCAGAATCGAAGAGAGATGAGAGATGACCGGCCCGCCGTGTAGGATTTATCTGACACGCTAATCGGGCACTGTCCGATCTTCATTTTTGCAATGCATCGCTAATATGCATCCAACGCACTCGAAACCGAGGACCACCATTGCGGCACGAACGTCCCCCTCCGTCGTGTCATGAAAGACGTCCATCCCCCATCGGTTTATCCCCACGGGTCGTTTTCATAAGCAGAAATTCATCGAAGATTCCCCCGATCTTCGGCGTCTTATATCCCTCCCCCTCAGGCCGCCTCCCCCAGGCGGCCCTTTTTTTGCCCGTTTCCCTGGCACGTCGGAATGGCCCGGTCGCGCTGATGCAGATCAGGCTTTGGCCTGTCCCCGCCCAGAGAATGGCGAGAAGAAGTATGCTTGACGGCTCATGCAATGCTGAAGGTCGTGACACACCGTCCCGGCGCGTCCCGGCACTTCAGGCTCAACCCGCCCGGATCCGTCATGCCCATCAATTACCTGCGTCGCCTCACCAGTCCGGCACGCACCGATCTCTCCAACCGCCATCTGGGCCGATCGCTGGCCTTCATCGCCGGGGCCGTCAATGCCGGCGGCTTCCTGGCCGTGGGTCAATATACGTCCCACATGTCGGGCATCGTCTCTTCCCTGGCCGACAACCTGGTGCTGGGCGAAACCCTGCTGCTGGTGGCCGGTGCCAGTGCCCTGCTGTCCTTCGTGACGGGCGCGGCCTGTTCGGCGGTGATGATCAACTGGGCCCGGCGCCGCGGCCTGCAAAGCGAGTACGCCATGCCCCTGATGCTGGAAGCCATGCTGCTGCTGTGTTTCGGCATCCTGGGCAGCAACCTGGAGCAGCACCGCATGCTGTTCGTGCCGGTGACGGTGTCGCTGCTGTGCTATGTGATGGGCTTGCAGAATGCCATGATCAGCAAGATCTCCCGCTCCGAGATCCGCACCACCCATGTCACCGGCCTGGTCACCGACATCGGTATCGAGATCGGCAAGATGTGCTACTGGACGCTGGCACCGCGCCAGCCCAACGAAGCCCCGGGCGAGGATCCGGTACCGGGGGCCTGGCGCAAGTTCCTGCTGCTGTCGTCGTTGCTGGCGATGTTCTTCCTGGGCGGGGTGGTGGGGGCGCTGGGTTTCAAGGGCATCGGCTTCCTGGCCACCATGCCGCTGGCGGCCGGCCTGTTCCTGCTGGCACTGGTGCCGATGATGGATGACCTGGTCCGGCATTGAGACAACACGAAAGGCAAGAAAAAAAGGCGCAATATGCGCCTTTCGTTTTCTTGTTGTATCAATGCCATGCGCTACCCCGGCGCTGGCAGCCGCTACCTGAGGCGGCGTGAAGATCAGACCGGCTGGCGGGAGCGCTCGTCCGATTGCTGGGGCTGCTGCCCCGAGGCAGCGCTGGGCTGGGCGGCCTGATGATCCTGCTGGCTGCCCTGGTGCATCTGCGGCTGTGCTGCGGGTGTGGTGGCCGGGGCAGAAGCAGCGTTGGCGGCATTGGCAGCATCATTGGCAGCATTCTTGCGACCGTGGCTGTTCAGCCCTCCCTTGCGTCCGGCTTCACGGGCCTCGGCAGAGGTGAATTCATGGGCGGCCCCCTTGGCGTGCGCGGCCTTGCCACCCATGCTGGCGATCTGGCGCTGTTTCTCACGATCCATGGCGGCAAAGCCGCGATGACTGTTTCCGGGGTTTTGTGCATTTGCCATCTGTGACTCCTAGTCTTGGATAGTCGAAGGTAAGCAGAGCAACCGCCCGACCGGATAGCCGCGGCAGATGTCCACGACTGCAGTGTAGGAAGCCTGGCCCTCCTCTACTATCGGAAGAGCTCTACAGCCCATGTCAGCATTAACTGTAGGCGTTGCAGGAATCCGTGAAGATGAGCTTGCCCACCGTCACATTTGATTGTCAAAATAACAATTAAACCCCGGGAACAGGCGGGTTTTGTCACACATCAAAATCAAATACTGTATATTTATACAGTTATCGGATTTTCCCTGCCTGCGTGGCAGTCCCCTGACGCAAGCCACCCATGTTGACGCCCTCTTCCCCGCTCCGTACACCGGAAACGATCCATCCTTCGCTCTGGCTGGCCTCCCAGCTGGCGCGGGGCGGTGCGCGTGGCGTCTCCAGCGGTTTCGAGGCGCTGGACGCCGAGTTGCCCGAACGGGGTTGGCCGCCGGGCGTGCTCATCGAACTGCTGCTGCCGCAGGATGGCATCGGCGAACTGCGTCTGCTGCGTCCGCTGCTGGCGCAAGAGCCCGGGCAAGGAGCGGCCAGGTCGCCGCAACGACTGGCCCGGGCCGAACGCATCGCCTTGCTGCAAGCGCCCTACCAGGTCAATGCGCCGGGCTGGGCACATATGGGCGTGGCCGCTGCGCGCCTGCTGCACCTGCAGGCCGATCACCCCGCTGATGCGGTCTGGGCCGCCGAGCAGGTCTTGCGTGCCGACAGTTGCCAGGCCCTGCTGATGTGGCAAACCCGCCAGCGCAAGGGCGATCACGAGCTGCTGCGACGGCTGCATATCGCCGCCCAAAGCGGCCATACCCTGTTTTTCATGTTCCGTCCGCTGGCCTGCGCGCGCGAGGCTTCGCCCGCGCCGTTGCGGCTGACCCTGCACGCGGCGCGCGATGGACTGGACATCGGATTTCTCAAACGGCGCGGACCGCTGCGCGAGCAGACGCTGTTCCTGCCCCTGTCGCCTTCACCGAATTTGCAACGCCATGCCCCTGTGGATCGCCGTACACCTGCCCTTGCTACCGCTGGAAGTCTTTCGTCCGAACTGGCTGGATGAGGCTGCCTCGGTGGTGTTCGAACGCGAGCGTGTCAGCGCCGTGTCGGCCACTGCGCGCGCGCTGGGCGTGCACGAGGGGATGCG